>CAVKLS010000001.1:0-2484 GCA_963657025.1 bacterium
CGGATGTTCTCGGCATTAGTCCAGCCGAAATAGGAGATTATTTTTTTACACCAAAAGTTGAGAAACCACAACTATGACAATCGAAAAAATCAAAACCTCAACCGCACCCGTCCTCAAGCCGAGTGACATCGCAGAGGTTCTCGGGTGCAGACCCTACGCAATCAATGTGGAGTGCCGAGAGCACCCCGAGAGGGTCAAGTTCCCGTTCTATTTTAGTGGGACGCATCTACACATCCCAAGAGAGGGATTTATAAATTGGTACGAAGGGAGGAATAACTCATGACTCAGGTACACTTACTTCAGGGGCTCAAAGGAGCAGTCAATATCGGAGTCCTGGCGGCAGCGCTGGACGCTATCTATGTGACAGCGAGAGAGCCGAGCGTATCGGTCAACAAATGGCTGCTATTGGTGTTCATTATCTGCGCCGTATGGGGCACGATACAGCATCTGTTCAATCGAGAGATTAAAGAGCAGCGTGCTATCGAGCGAGCCGAAGCGAGAGCAAAAAGAAAAGCAAGCCGCACACGCTGAGCGTAGAACGGCTTGCCCTAAAACAAACACTTAGATTATACCACGCAAAGGAGGAATAATCAAGAATGAACGAAAACAAACGAGACGGAAACAAATTCGAGCGAGAATTTTGCGACCTTTTGTCTCAGTATGGATTTTGGGTACACAATATGGCACAGAATCAAAGCGGACAGCCTGCCGATGTTATCGCCGTCAGAGACAGGCTTGCGTATCTGATTGACTGCAAGGTTTGTCACGGGCGATTCGCCTTGTCCCGTATCGAAGACAATCAACACTACGCCATGCAAAAGTGGTCAGAATGTGGCAACAATGACGGGTGGTTCGCACTCAAGGTAGATGATGATATCTACATGCTGCAGAGGTTCGTTCTCGAGGAGCTCAAGGACGAGAAAGCAAGTCTGAACATGGTAGATATTCGTACCTATGGAATACCGTTCGATAGGTGGTTGACATTATGCTAATTGATGTAGCAAACAATCTGACAATCACTAATCCGACAGACGACCTTGTTATGTGGTGCAAAGACAAACTTGTGCTTAGCAATCCTGAGTACGCACGGAAAGTGCGAATGAACCTTTGGACAGGTGACACTCCTAGACAGCTTGCTCTGTACGAAGTGAGAGGAGACAAACTGGTGCTTCCGTTCGGATGCCTAAGTCTGATGCCACATGACATACTCAAGAACGCTCTTATTCTGAGCAATTTCAAGCCCGCTGAAGAGATTGATTATCACGCTGATATCCCGCTCTATGACTATCAAGAGACAGCTGTTCAAGCAATGATTGAAGCAGGTCACGGGATTTTGCAAAGTGCCGCAGGAAGCGGAAAAACTCAAATGGGAATTGCCATTGCGGCGAGACTTAAGCGCCGAACTCTGTGGTTATGCCACACTCTCGACCTCATCAAGCAGAGCCGAGACAGAGCCTTGACGTACATGAGCGAGGAGCTAATGGGCACAATTACGGCGGGCAAGGTTAATCTCGGAACAGGAATTACATTCGCCACTATTCAAACTATGGCAAAGCTTGACTTGTCTCAATACAGAGACTACTGGGATGTAATCATCACAGACGAGGTACACCGTGTCGGCGGCAGTCCGACTGCAGTCACGCAATACCAAAAGGTACTGAACAGCTTGTGCGCAAGACACAAATACGGTTTGTCGGCGACTGTACACCGTTCTGACGGAATGGTACAAGCGACTAAGGCTATAGTGGGTGACATCGCTTATCGAGTGCCCGACGAAGCTGTAGCAGATAAGATTATGCAAGTCGGAATCCACCCTGTAAGCACAGACGTTGTAATAAGCGACGAAGCACTTAATTCCGACGGAACAATCAACTACTCAAAGTTGATAACATATCTGACAGAGCACCACAAACGCAATCAGATTATCGTTATGACCATTACAATGGACGAGCTGCCGTCACTTATCCTATCCGACAGACTCAGCCACCTCGAAACCCTTATGAAACTTATGCCTAAGTACATGCAAGACGACTGCGTTATGATTAGCGGCAGGATGACAAGCAAAAAGGGCAAGGCAGAGCGAGAACAGGCTATCGAGGATATGCGAACAGGAAAGAAAAAGTATCTGTTCGCTACTTATTCGCTTGCTAAAGAGGGCTTAGATATCCCAAGACTCGAAAGACTCTTTATGACTACTCCTCAAAAAGATTATGCCGTTGTCACTCAGGCAGTCGGCAGAATAGCACGAGCTTGTGAGGGCAAGCGCAAGCCGATATGTTATGACTTTGTGGACGATATACCGTACACCGTTAAGGCGTACAAGAAACGCTGCACAAGCTATAAAAAAGCGGGGTGTTATTTAATCACATGAACCTAATCACCTACGACTGCGAAGTATTCGCTCACGACTGGCTTGTTACGTTTAAAGACAAGACAACAGGTCAATTCACTTGCATTTGGAACGATAACGAAGCTCTTGTTTCA
>CAVKLS010000001.1:2528-33090 GCA_963657025.1 bacterium
CTCTATCGAATGATAGCATTTACGTCGGTTTTAATTCCAAGCATTATGACCAGTTCATTATCAAGGCTATAGTCGGTAACTTGTCTCCTGAGGAAATCAAACAGGTCAATGATTACATTGTAGGCGGCGGTCAAGGTTGGCAGTGCTCACTTCTCGAGGGTATCTATTTCAAATTCAATAATGTTGACATTCGAGACGACACTCAACAAGGCTTATCGCTCAAAGCGATTGAGGGACATTTAGGGATGCCAATCAAAGAGTCAAGCGTATCGTTTGACCTTAACAGACCGTTGACAGCAGCGGAGAGAGCAGAAACCGAGTTCTATTGTAAGCACGATGTTGACACTACAGAGAAGCTTGTTGATATCCGCAAAAACTATCTCAAAAACAAGATTAATCTCGGAAGACTTGCAGGACTGGACGAAGTTAAAGCTTTGAGTATGACCAATGCCAAGTTGACGGCGGCAATGCTGCAAGCACAGCTTAAGCCTCACGATGATGAACGTGAGTATGTGTATCCGTCAAATCTCAAGCGTGAATACATACCGACAGAAGTGTTTGAATTTTTCGACAGATTAAATGATAAAAGCATTCCTGACGAGGAAGTGTTCAAAGGCAAGCGTAATCTGATGATTGGCGAGTGCCCTGTTACTCTCGGATACGGCGGTATTCACGGTGCTATACCTAATTATTTTTGGAGTGAGGGCGACCGATGAGAATTATCCGCAATTTTGACGTTTCAAGCTACTACCCGCACTTAATGACCGTCAACGGTTACACTTCCCGTAACATTCCGAGCCCTAAAATATATGAAGACGTTCTCGAACGAAGAATGAGAGCGAAAGCGGCGGGAGACAAAGCGACCGCAAACGCACTTAAGCTTGTATGCAACACCACATACGGTTGTCTTCTTAATCAATACAACAACCTCTACGACCCTTTAATGGGGCGTTCGGTGTGTATCTCAGGACAGCTGTATTTACTTGAACTGGCGATGCACTTATATCGAGATGTCGAAGAACTTAAAATCATTCAGCTCAACACTGACGGTATAATGATTGAATTTGACGATTCGCAGTATAGCGTAGTCAATGATATTGTAACTGAATGGCAGAGGAGAACGGGCTTTGACCTCGAGGAGGATAAAATCTCTAAAATCGTTCAAAAGGATGTTAACAATTACATTGAAATCCAAGCCGACGGAACAGCCAAAGCGAAAGGTGGATATCTTGTAAAAGGTGTTGCACCGGCGGGCGCATTCAATGTGAATAATTCTTGCGTGATTGTTGCAACTGCTCTAAAAGAATTCTTTGTGAAGTGTATACCAGTCGAGGACACTATTAACAACTGCAATGACATTTTAAAGTTTCAAATCATCGCAAAAGCGGGAGCAAAGTACAAGGAAGCTTATCACCTGATTGACGGAGTCAAACACTCTGTTCAAAAGGTAAATCGAGTTTACGCCACCGCTGACAAGCGATACGGAAAAATCTACAAAGTCAAAGCTGAGAACGACTCCGAAGCTAAGATAGATTCACTTCCTGAACATTGCATAATCGATAACAACAACGAGCTAACTATAGACGATATCGACAAGACTTTTTATATCGATATGGCTAAAAAGCGAGTTGACGATTTTAAGGGCATAAAGCCCGAAAAGAAAACAAGGAGGAACAAACAAATGGCAAATCCAACCAAACAGCAGAATGTGTATCAGAAGCTGATTGAAGCAAGAGAGAGGTTTCTCATCTCGGACATCAATCAGAGCGGAAAGAACATGCAGCTCTCATTTAAATATTTTGAGTTGAAAGACATTGTACCGACTGTCACACATATCTTTAATGACATGGGGCTTGTCGCAATAGCAAGCTTCACTGACACCGTGGCAACTCTTACAGTTGTAAACACCGAAAAGCCCGAAGAAAGAATAGATTTTCCTGTCCCATTCAATCAGATTCAGCCGATAGTTTCTAACGCTGGAAAACAGGTCACGAACGACATGCAGGCACTCGGTAGCTCTATTACTTACATGAGACGATACTTGTATCTCATTGCTATGGACATCTGCGTTAATGACGATATCGAGCCGACGATTGACAAGAGCACAAACAATCAGGCATCTGTTCCTACCGTGACAGAGCGTAAGCTTCCCGCTACACCAGAGCAGAGAAAAGAAGTCAAAGAGACTTTGACCGCACCGTCTGATAATGCAACACCGTTACAGATTAAGGGGCTTAAAAACGTGCTCAAGAAGCTCAGAGAAGCAGACCCAAGCAAGGAAGAGATGATTAATAATCTTGCTGTTCAGACCACAGGCTTTACCGTTATTTCAAAGGCGGACTGCGAGACTTTGATTCAGAAAATAACCGCAATGTTGGAGGGTAAATAAATGAAAGAAATCAAATGGTTAGAGGGTAATCGTATTCAGATTGAGCCGCCGAAAAAAACGAAGAAAGTGACAGGAACACGCTTTGCAACAATCCTCGGACTTAATCCGTGGAGCACCGCTTTTGAGATGTGGTGTGCCATCACCAAAACTTACGAAAAGCCTTTTGAGGATACTATCTATACTGTAGCAGGTAAGACAATCGAGCCGAAACAGGCTAAGTACATGGAGCAGTCTTACGGTATGGACATTGTAAGACCGTCTGATGTATGGGGCGAAGATTATTTTAGT
Organism: bacterium; assembly: GCA_963657025.1. Lineage (GTDB taxonomy): Bacteria > Bacillota > Clostridia > Oscillospirales > Acutalibacteraceae > SIG603. Next base: position 5,206 of record CAVKLS010000001.1, read on the forward strand.
AAGACATGGGGCGACTTCTTCCCTGAGAACAAGCACCTCGGCGGTATGTGGGACTACCTCATGAAGAGCGAAGACGGAGAACACATTGAAGCCGTTCTTGAGATGAAGACAACCAAGCGTGCCGAAGATTGGAGCAAGGATGTTCCCGAGTACTACGCTTTACAGGCGGCGTTATATGCATATCTCTACGGTGTAGATGATGTAATAATGGTTGCTTCATTCCTCGAAGACAAAGACTATGAGCACCCTGAAGACTACACGCCGAACGCAAACAACACTATTACCGTAGAATTTAAGGTCTCAGAACGCTATCCTGATTTTGCCGGCAAGGTAGCAACTGTTGAGAAGTGGTGGGCAGATTACGTTGATACTGGAATCTCTCCTGAATACGACGAAAAGAAAGACGCTGAAATCCTTGCGGCACTCAGAACGAACACTCTATCCCCTGAGACTGACCTTGAAGCACTTATTGCAGAAGCCGAAAGCCTAAAATCCGAATTGGACGAAGCGGCGGCAAGCACAGCCGAGAAGGAGAAAAGACTCAAGACCATTACCGACATAATCAAGGAACACGCTTTATCACAGTTTCGAGAGGGTGACAAGAAGGTTGAGGTCAAGGGCAACACTTACACATGGACTGTCTCTCGTTCAGAGACAACTACGGTTGACAAGACCGCTCTAAAGGCAGACGGACTTTTGGATAAATATTCAAAAAAGTCTGAAACATACAGAATAACAGTCAAATAAGGAGGATTGACAACATGGCACGAATACCAATGACAAGCGGATTTACTCTCATTCCTGAAGGTGGATATGTGTTCAGGATTTACGACGCACATTATGACGAGGATTTTGGACGAATTGAAATCAAACTCGTCACAGCTAAAGGGCAGACTCACACAGAGCGTTTTTCTATCAAAGACAAGGACGACAATTTCAACGAGAAAGCACTCGGAGCGTTCTCTTACTTTGCTAAAACAGCAATGAATGATTTTGAGTTGGAAGACATAGATGTGAAGGAGCTTGTAGACCATTATATCTGGGCGGAAATTAAGCACACGAAGCATCCGAACCGCAACGACCCGACTAAGACTGTCACATTCGCTAACTTAGGTGAGAAAGCACCTGTCGACGGATTCGACACTACGCCGACACCGAAAGCACTTAACTTAGGACCTGAAGACGCACCGAAAACCGCAAGCACAGGACTCAACATTGACGCACTTTTAGGTTGAGAGAGTTAACTCTCTCAACTTCCTGAAGGAGGTAAACATGATATATCACACTAACGACAAATGGGCGACATTCACTCGATACGACAAGCACCGCTACACGATAAGCTTAACGCCCGCAATGCTCAAAACCGCCTATTTATGGAGTGGCAAAGAATACATAAGACCGGAAATCGAAGACAACACGGTTCGTTTCTATCTCGAAGATACCAATATTTCAAAGATGGCAAAGCTGATCAGGGCCCGCAACGGCGTAACAGGTGAAGACTCTGACAGAGAAAAGCCACTGGATTTTCTCTACACCTTTCCAAACGAGAAAACGGCTTCGTTCTACGAACCGCTTTTACAAGACAAGTTTTTCTTCACCAAGGACTTTTGCGCTCGCCGAAGCAACAAAAGAGGCTTGCCGTTAGATGTGCCTTACATAGCTTTAAAATTTAACGACGATTACACGCAGTGGGAAGTGGGAAGGTGTGTGCAAAAATGAAATGCAATATAAAACAAAGATACAAGGACAGAATGGTCGGCGGCGCAATGGACGAAGGTTGCAACTTCGGAATCCTTGCAGTAACAATCAAAGTTCACGAATTGTACGGAATCGGTATCGGACGAATCCATAAGCTTGAAGACTCTATCAGACGAGAAATCGCAAAGGTCAAAGGCGGTAACAGAGAATGTTCGGCTGAAATGTCATTTGCCGTTGAGTCGTGGATAATGAAGACCGACAGAGACTATCAGGACATCTACAAATCATACAATCACAAATATCGCCGTTATCCCGATAAGCAAGTGACTTATTTGTTCGCAGACGATTACAAGAAGCAGCTTGCCAATGTCGGAACTGATAATTACGCAGACAATGTTTTCGATGCGGGCGTCTGGATTGGAATCAAAACAACACTCAAGCATCTCAATTACTGTCTCCAAATAGGCGCGCCGAGACTTTCAAAGCTTGAGGTCGAAGTTATGGAATACGTCAAAAACTTGCGCAAGTATAACCTCGATGTAGCGTGCAAAGAGCTTTGGAATGAGTACTTGAAAATCGACAGGGAAGCACTAAAACGCACGGCTAAAGCAATGGGTGCAAACAACGCCCTTGCGGCACTTCAGAGCCTATGATTAACCCGTGCAAATGTAAAGACTGCCCTGACCGCAGTGACGGATGTCACTCGAGATGCACAAGCTATCAGGCGTTCAGGGCGGAACTTAACGAAATTAACAGGCTGATACACGCCGAAAAAGACAAAAGCGAGTTTAATTTTGCCGTATCGAAAAGGCTTAGAATTGAAAAATTAAAAGACAAAAAGAGGTACAGAAATGATAGATGAATCTACAATTGACATCATTTTGCGAAAACTCAACGAATGGGGAGCAAACAACCAAAACAACTCACAGAAATGTTCTCCATCCTCGCAGACTTACAAACACGGATACCGTGAAGGTTACAGCGACTGCATCGCAGACCTTACCGACTGGCTAAACGACTTAGTATATTCTGATGAGTATTAAAATTGTAAACCGCAAACAAGCCCGTAAAATCATCCGCTACCACTTGCCGAGGGGGCTGTATCTGTTCCCTTACGGCAAGTACTGGGCGGCACTCGATAATTCGACGGGTGATGCTTGGACAAGAACTTTTGACACTTTAGACAAAGCTAAGCAATGGCTTATGAGGTATTAAAATGACTACACCACAATCAATAATGCTCGTTTTAGCGTTCTGCTTCATTCAGTTTCAGTTTCTATTCCTACTCGGAGAAATCAAAATTGCCGAGAAAAGAGAACACAAAATCTTAGACTTGCTGGAGCAAACACACGAAAATTTGAACAGAGTTTTGGACGCATGGCACAAAATCAGAGCGGCGGCAGAAAAAGCAAAGGAGAAAGCAAATTGAGACAATTCTATCAGGACTATGTGTATCACATGCTGAGGTTTTACTTCTCTTTCGACAAAGAGCCGTCTCACTTCAAACGGCACACCGACAAGCTCAACTACCGCGTTTGCCGCCAAGTGATGAAGAAGAAAGACAAGCGTGAGACACAACTCATCAAGGAAGCAACCTGTTACGGCTTATGGATACCCACAGTCGCACAGCTTCACGGTCTCGACAAGAACACCGTGTACAGCTTAATTAACAAGACTATCAGAGAAATAGCCAAGAAAAGGGGCTTGATATGATGTGCCCTTACATAATTAAATCCGAAGTAACACGGCAGAAAGAAGACGATATCACAGTTACCGCCACTCAATATTTTCAAGCTGAATGCAAGAAAGAGCACTGCGGAGCGTGGTATAACGGGCATTGCGATTACAACGGGTTTGCAAAAATAAAGCAGAACGTATCATAAAATCGATTTTAAGGCACATGCACGGCATTTTGAGCGCTAAGTAATGAATTTACATTCCTAAAATTAAAACGCCGTGTATGCCCTTTAAAACGCTCACATGAGCACATCTAAAACGAGGTGAATAAAATGAACAATTACAACGAACTTGAGAGACTGATGAAACTAAAAGCGGAAGAACTCGAAAAAGAACTAAAATATCGCGATAATGCCAAAGAGCTTCACGCCATGTATAAGACTTATTGCAAGGTTGGTTTTACCGAACAACAGGCGTTTGAGCTGGTTAAAGTCGGATTGTATAGCGCAACATTTGCTACTTTAGGAAAATGAACTACAAAAACATCCCCAAAGAGCTCCAAGAGCTGAATCAATGGGTATGCGCCACTGCGCACAGTAAAGTTCCGATGAAAGCATGGGAGAATGCGGCGGCATCTTCCACAGACTACAAAACGTGGGCAAGCTTTGACGAAGCCCTTGAAGCTTATAATTTGTGGCACTACGACTACTGCGGTTTTGTCTTTGCCGATAACGGACTTGTCGGCATTGACATTGACTGCGGATTTGATGAAGACGGCTTTATGTCTCCGCTGGCGGCAGACATAATCGGTAAATGCAAAAGCTACACTGAGAAGTCAAGAAGCGGACGAGGGTTTCACATTGTCCTCAAAGGTGATTTACCGTTTAAGGGTAAAAACAATCTTAAAGGCGTTGAGATTTATAAATCTGCGAGATACTTCATTATGACAGGTGACACACTTCTCTATCAAGACATTTCAGAAAATCAGGAAGCTATCGATTATGTTATTTCAACCTATTTCCCTGAAGAAAGAGAAACGGGCGGCGGGCATCAGACCGGCAATGTCATTTACGCTCCTAGGTGGGATGAAGCGGTCAATGATTCACATATCAGACTCAGACCGACTTATCCTGAGATAACCAACGGAAGCCGTAACTTGTCACTTACTTCTCTTGCGGGAGCTCTTCACAACCAAGGATACAGCAAGAACCAAATTTATGATGAGCTTACTTATGTTAATTCCGTCGCTTGCAATCCGCCGCTTGACAAGTATGAAATTCAGAGCATTTGCAACAGCGTTACAAAATACAAAAGATAGGAGGAACACCAATGCAGGAGTTTTTCGAACTGCGGAACGGTCGCTGTATAATGGATGAAGATTTATCGGCGAAAATGTACTTGATTAAACAAAATCATCCTGAGAAGTCAGACGAGACATCAAGTGGCTTTGAATGGTCGGAAATGGGCATGGCTAATCTTTTCGGTTTGCTGTACTCACAGGAAGCGAGATACTGCCCCGAACACAAAAGCTGGTTTACGTATCACGAAGGAGCATGGAGACGGGACGAGGGGGCTATCCTCGTCTCGGAAAAGATAAAGGACTTTGTCCGACTGATGATTTTATATTGCGGTGAAATTGAAGACGACGACATCCGTAAATCTTATACGACTTTCGTAAACAAGATGGGTGACAGACGGATGAGGGACAGAATCCTCAAGGACGCAACAGGAGAGCTGCGTATAGCTGCTAACGAATTCGACAGCAATCCGTATCTCATCAACTGCCTTAATGGGACGTACAACCTTGAAGACTTTACTTTCAGAGAACACAAATGGGACGACTTTCTGACAATGCAGACTGCGTTTAAACACACGATATCACGAGATGTAAAATGCGAACGCTGGGAGACTTTCATTGACGAGGTCACACAGGGAGACAAAAACAAAGCTGACTTCTTACAGCGTGCCCTCGGTTATTCTCTTCTCGGAATGAGCAATGAGGAATGTATGTTTATTCTGCACGGCAAGACTACGAGAAACGGCAAGTCAACGTTGCTCAACACGATTGAAATAATGCTCGGCGACTACGCCAAGGTTGCGCCTGTTGGGATGATATGCAGAGGAGACAGACAGAAGGATGCAGAAGCAGCTTCCCCTACTCTTGTAGGGCTTAAGGGCAAACGCTTTGTAACAATGTCCGAAAGTAACGAGTACGGCAAGCTGGACGAGGAGAAAATCAAGCAGCTTACAGGCGGCGAGGAGATATCAGCGAGGGCTCTGTATCAGTCGGCTATCACTTTCAAACCTCAATTCACGTTGTGGCTAAGCTGTAATGACTTGCCAATGGTCACGGATAAATCCCTTTTTGCTTCCGAGAGAATCAAGGTGGTTGAATTTAACCGCCACTTCTCACCTGAGGAACAGGACACGCACCTAAAAGACGAACTCACTTCACCTGAAGCCATGAGCGGTATCTTTATGTGGCTGGTCCGGGGGTACATTCACTACAAAGAGCGAGGTCTCACAATGACCAAGGAGCTCAGAAAAGTTGTTATCGACTACGAAAAAGATAATGATTTGGTTCTCCAGTTCCTCGAGGCACGCTGTGAGAGAGCGGACGACACGGCGATCAAGGCTAAAGACCTTTATTCGGCGTACAAGATTTGGGCGAAGTCAGAGGGCGCATTCATTCTATCGGCGAGAAAATTTTACTCAGAGCTTGAAAGGCATCCTGAGTGGTTCGACAGGAAATTCAAAGGACATGGTCAAATGAGTTATGAAGGACTAAAATTAACGGAGGTAATTTAAAATGACACTTTTTAAGAAATGGTTTAAGAAAGAAGTAAGACCTAGTTTTGGTCAGTGTGATGAATGCCACAGATGGGTTGAATCACCATCTTATGTTAAACACTACACGGCAAGCCGTTATACAGTACGCCAGCTATGCCCAGAGTGTGCCGTCAAAGCTATAAAAGATTTTGGAGTGCCCGAGGAGGATTTAAAATGAAAACAGCATTTATATCACAGCCGATGGCGAATAAGTCCCACGAAGAAATCAAAGAAACAAGACAGCTTGCAGAGAATGATTTAAAAATTTACGGATATACAGTTGTAGATTCATTGCTCTATACACCGATTGAAACCACTAAACATAAATCTTTAAGATGTCTTGCGGAATCTTTATCCCTGATGAGCAAATGCGACACTGTTTACTTCTGCAAAGGTTGGAAACAAGCAAGAGGTTGCAAGATAGAACACGAAGCGGCGAAAGCTTACGGATTGGAAATAATTTATGAGGAGGATAAATAATGCAGTTGTCAGAAAAACAGGTAATTTATATACAAACTTGTATGAAGTGCTTTGAACATGAGAACTTTATCATTGATACCGATGAAATCAAAACAATTTCTGCCGAGAAGTTTGTCAACAGATTAAAGGAAATTGTAGAGAAAGACCAGTAGCCGGGTAGACGGGGTAGACGAAAATCACTTTTTGCGTGTAACTTCTCTTAGTACGCGCGTATTATGCAAAAGTTATACGAAAAAACCGTATTTCATCTACCCTATCTACCCACTAAAACAATTGTTCGTTTATTGTGATATATCAAACACGATGTAAAATAGGAGTCTGTGTGGGCGTATTTTTGTAGGAGTCTGTACGGGCGCACGCAGGAGAGGAGGTGAGACAATGGCTAGACAAAAAGACATGAGAAAAAATAATAATCCGACTGGTAGTAAGACTATGAACATTGAAAAAGCGTTCAAAGGTGATAGGTCTGAAATCGGTAAAATTTTGAATAATTCTTTTTATTGGTTCAATTATCCTATCGTCAAGACTGATGAAGAGTGTGCAGAAAGACTTAACGAATTCTTCAAAAGATGTGCTGATAACAACGAGTTACCGACTGTCGAGAAGATGTGTCTTGCTTTGGGAACGGTTAGAAATACTGTGTGGCAATGGGAGACAGGAGTCATAAATGTATCGCAAGAGAGGAAGAACCTAATCAAAAAAGCGAAGGAAATAATCTCTGCAATGGACGCCGAATTAGCCGCCACAGGCAAGATTCCAGTGCCGACATATATCTTCCGAGCTAAGAACTACTACGGCATGAGAGACGACCCACAGGTAGTTGTTCAAGTCAACGATAATTCGGAGAAGGTGGATATCGAGGATATCAAAAAACGATATCTGACAGACTCACCGCCAACGACTATTGAAACGACTGCAACCGAGACGAAAGAGACAAAAGAATAAGAGAATAGCCCTCACGACTTTTGAGCCGTGGGGGCTTTCTTTTTGCGTACATACGACTTTGAGACTTTCTGCCGAAGCGAACGACTCTACGACTTTCAGCGACTATCAAACGACTTTCGACTATCGACTTTTACGACTGCTGTTCGTCTGGTTCATAGCGGAGGAAATCCCCGGGCTGGCACTCGAGAAGTCGACACACCGTTTGAATGTTCGTCCAGCTGATGGGTTTGTTGTGTCTGAAGGCTTGTAGTGTGCTTTCAGATAATAGCTTCTCTGTTCTTATTCGATTTGTGTTGTATCCCTTATCTTTAAGGGCTTGTAAAACATTAATAGTATATATAAGCATTGTACCACCTCAATATTAAATGTAATCGATTAATAATATCATATTGTTTACACGATATCAAGAGTAAAACTATACAAAAATATCGCATTTGCTTTGTTTATTGTTACACGAAAAATAATTCAAAAAGTTATTGACACTACTCGAATAATCGTGTACAATATAATCACAGTCAAGGACAAACACCTTGATAACGAACACGGCGGCAACAAAAGCAAGTAAAAACCGAGTGGGAAAGGAGTTATAATGTTTGATATGCTACGAACTGAAATTAAAGTTATTCTTAAATCGTGGATTGAATTAATCAAACGGTGTGAGAGTATAGAAAAAGCCGTTGAATTATTAGAAACAATCTTAGAAGTACTCTAACAATCCAACGACAACGGGATAATATAGCCGTTATATCTTGCTTGCCCACGGTTATGTTATCACCGATATAATATCATCAAGGCAAGAGAAAAGCAATAGGCAAGCGGAAATAATTTCAAGTGTGTAAATACTTAAAAGTAAATACACACTGAAAAAAGATGGATTAAAGACTAAAAATATTTTGTGAAAAGGTATTGACAACTAAAAATAATTAGTATATAATGAAGTCACAAAAGAAATTTAGTGCTAAATTAAACAATAAACAATAAAGTGAGGTAACCATTATGAAAAATTATTTAGAGAAGTACAATTATAGTAGGGTAGAAATGGAAAAAATAATTGAAAGGGATGACCGGCGCTATAAAGAAGCTTTGGCAGCTATCCCGGTTATAATTAACGAATTCGGCAAATATACCGGCAGACGATACGGCGCTAGAACTAAAGAAAAAATAGCCGAGTCTATCAAAGAAAAAACAGGATTGACAATGTATATTGACCAATGGACTTATAATGATGATATAATTGTTTATAATTACGATTGGCACAATTATAATGATAAGGTCATTATACAGCTTAAAAACCCACTAGTAGGTGGCGGCGCTCACGTGTTGATTGATAACGTTATTCAAGACTTGTCAGATGTATATTTTGATATTGCTAATGTTCACATGACAGCCGCAACCGACGAGACCTTAGACGGGCTGGAACACCTGTTACATCGATACGCCGAACTTGAAGAGTCTATTAGAAGCGTATGCAAGGCGTATAATGAATTGAAGCCGTCCAGCGCTAGAGGATTATATTATAACGGCTAAAACAAAATAAAGCTTGACATTTTCCATCGTTCTATCTATCATCAAATAAAGGGGGCTTATATATGTGCTTTTTAAAATTAATGTTCGGTGGTCCGCTGTTGCTTCTGGGTATCATCTTCAACAGCTCAAAAAAATATAAATGAGATTAAAGCCCCGATTTTATCGGGGCTCTTTTTTGCCCTTTTCCCGATATGCTGTTTACAAGCGTTTTAAAGCCCTTTAAGGGCTTTTCTTTTTGCCTATGAAAACTCATTGCTTAAAGTCTAACCGCTCTAAAAACCGCCTTAAAATCAAAGTATGAACGTTTCAAATGGTTTACACCGCCACGGGGTACAGATTGAGAACGGCGGGGCGGCGGTCTTCCGTGTCTGAAGCCGTCCGAGGGGATACCCCCCGGAGGGGGAAACGGGCACCCGCTCAGGCGGTCGGAATACCTGTCTGAATATCTGAAAAAATAAAAAAGATTGGCTATTGACATTTCATTAAAAACAGACTATACTGTTATTAACAGGTAAACATGTTAGGAGAAAACACAATGACAGCTAAAGAAATAATCGTCGAAGCAATGAAAGTAAGAGGATACAATCAGACAATGCTTGCAAAAGAAGCGGGACTGAAAAGACAGTCTAATGTCAGTGAAATGCTCAGAGGTAAGAGTATGCGAGTCGATAACTTTGTATTGTTGCTTGACAGCATGAATTTTGATATAATAATAAAAGACCGAAACGGAGCTAACAGCACAAAGTGGGTGCTTGAAAACGCTGTGTCCGAGGACGAACCGAAATGATTTACGGTTACGCAAGAGTGAGCACCAAAGGACAGGCGAAAGACGGAAACAGTCTCGAGTATCAAACGAGGGTGTTGGAGGAAGCAGGAGCGGAGAGAATATTCTGTGACAGCTTTACGGGAACGAAGATAGACAGACCCGAGTTTGATAAGCTGAAATCTTGTTTGGTAAGCGGAGACAAGCTGATAGTGACGAAGCTTGACCGACTGGCAAGGAGTGCGGCACAGGGCAGTGAATTAATCGAGAGCCTGATTAAAGACGGTGTAACGGTGCACATACTCAATATGGGAGTGATGGATAATACGCCGACAGGAAAGTTAATAAGAACAATAATGTTAGGATTTGCCGAGTTCGAGAGGGATATGATAGTCCAAAGAACGCAAGAGGGCAAAGAGGTTGCAAGGAGCAAAGGTATCAGAGTAGACGGAAGACCGAAGCTGAAAATACAAAAAGAGCTTGCCGAAAAAATTCTCGAAAAACAAAAAAGGGGAGAAATGACGGTAGACGATTGTATCAAGCAGTTGGGAGTAAGTCGGAGTTACTGGTACAAGGTTGTTGCAAAAGGATTGATGTAAAGTGCGTTATCGCAAGTAAAAAGGCGGTAGCGTGCTTTTTTGTTATGGAGGTTTATATGAATTTAACAGACGAGATAATGAGTAAAATCAAGGTTGGGAATGAGATATATTTTGATTTTCAGCCGTACGAGGATATGTATTTAATTGCAAAGGAGAAAATAAAAGAGGGCGATAAATACGCATTTGAGAGATTGAAAGAAGTCTCGGAGATAATAATCAACCACATAGGGGAGTTTAAGGACGGCGATATAAGAAGAGTATGGGAGCTGCACAAGAAGATTTTGCTAACACTGGCGAGAAATGATTTTGACAGTTTTCTCTTGTATATCGAGTGGAACAGAGAGCCGAAGTCAAAGTTTTATGTTCCGAGAAGAAAGCAGCTGTTGCCGCTGGTGGAAGCACTGCAAGACTTAGAGGACGATAACTTAGACTTGCTTGCAATATCAATGCCACCCGGAACAGGAAAGAGTACGCTTGCGATATTTTATTTAACTTGGATATCGGGAAGGCATCCGAACGAGCCGAACTTAGGCGGTTCTCACTCCAACAGCTTTTTGAGGGGCGTATATGATGAGTGCTTGAGAATAATCACGGGAAACGGCGGCGAATATCTGTGGGGAGATGTTTTTCCTGAGGTGAAGCTGAAGAACACAAACGCAAAGGACATGAGAATAGACCTTGATAAGCCGCAGAGATTTGAAACGCTGGAGTTTTCATCTATCGGTTCGGGCAATGCGGGTAAAGTGCGTGCAATGAGATTGCTTTATTGTGATGACTTGGTAGACGGAATAGAAACGGCGATGTCGGCGGAAAGATTAAATAAACTCTGGCAGCAGTACACAACGGATTTAAGACAGAGAAAGATAGGCAAGTGTAAAGAGCTGCATATCGCCACAAGGTGGAGCGTGCACGATGTTATCGGAAGACTCGAAAGACAGTACCGAGACAATCCGAGGTGTAAGTTTATTGTTTGTGCGGCACTGGATGAGAATGACGAAAGCAATTTTGACTATCCTTGCGAGGGCGGATTCACCACGCAGATGCTGAGAGAACAGCGTGACATTATGGACGAAGTCTCTTGGAGAGCCCTGTTTATGAATGAGCCGATAGAAAGAGAAGGCTTGCTGTATCACGAGGACGAATTAAGAAGATACTTTGAATTGCCTGATTCAGAGCCCGACGCCGTTATAGCAGTGTGCGATACCAAAGACCGAGGAAGCGACTACTGCGTTTTGCCTGTTGCATACGTTTACGGCAATGATTATTACATTGCCGATTGTATATGCGATAACGGAAATCCTGAAATAATAGATGTGAGGATATGGCAGGCACTTGTAAACAACCGTGTGCAGATGGCAAGGTTTGAGTCTAACTCAGCGGGCGGCAGAGTGGCAAAGGATGCACAGACAGCGGTAAACGAACACGGCGGTATCTGTAAAATCACAACCAAATTCACAACGGCAAACAAGGAAACTAAGATTGTTACCAACTCACCGTTTGTCAAAGAACATTTTCTTTTCAAGGACAAGAGTCTGTATAAGCCAAACACGGACTACGGAAAGATGATGACAATGCTGTGTGGTTACACAATGGCGGGTAAAAACAAGCACGATGACGTCCCTGATGCAATGGCAATGTTATCAGATTATGCTCAGAGTTTCGGCAGACAGGAAGTCAGAGTATTTAACAGACCTTTTTGACAAGATAATTTGACAAGTGATGACAAATATGGTATAATTAAGACAAAGTTAATATGTGATATATTATATAGCAGCATGTTTACCTCATGTTTGTTTTGGGCGGGTTTCGCACTCGTTCGTTGATTGTTTAGAGAAAGACACTTTTGTGTAGTAGTTATACAAGGGGTCTTTCTCTTTTTTTATGTGAAAGAAAGGGAGTGAGTGAAATGGGCAATCAGATTGATGATACAAAAGGGCTTGAAAATACAAGGTTTATGCACGGCAGACGGATTATTAAGTCAAGTGAGAAGGAAATCACCGATGAGAACATAATGAGAGTGCTGTGGAAAGCTTTAGAAACTCACTACCTCAACCGAGGCGAGATTGATTATCTTTACAAATACTATCGAGGAGACCAGCCGATAGTACACAGGACAAAGGAAATTCGTTCTGAGATATGCAATAAGATAGTTGAAAACAGAGCAAATGAGATTGTTTCTTTCAAGGTGGGTTATCTCTGCGGAGAGCCGATACAGTATGTGAGCCGAAACGGAGACGAAAACACCGTAGCAGAGGTTAATCTTCTCAACGAGTACATGTTTGCAGAGGATAAATCAGCGCAAGACCAGAGCATAGTCGAGTGGCAGATGATTTGCGGCACGGCGTACAGACTTGTACTTCCTGACCCGATAGGGGAAGAAGACGAAGCACCTTTTGAGATGTACACGCTTGACCCACGAGATACATTCGTTGTTTACTCGAATGAAATCGGCAATAAGCCGCTTATGGCGGTAAAGTATGCAATGGATGACGACACAATCACACATTATTCGGTGTACACGAAAGACAAGTACTATCTTATCAGCAATGATTTGATGATAGAGTCAAGACCGCACGCACTCGGGATGATACCGATAATCGAGTATCCCGCAAATAACGCAAGGCTTGGTTCATTTGAGATTGTAATGCCGCTCTTGGATGCGATTAACAATGTCGAGAGTAACAGAATGGACGGTATCGAGCAGTTCGTTCAAGCGTATTGGAAGTTCGTTGGATGTGATATCGATATGGACAAGTTCAACGAGTTTAAGGAAGCGGGCGCAATTCTCGTTCCGCCGTCAACAAGCGGCGGCAATGTGGATGTAGACCTTATTGTTAAGGAGCTCAATCAGTCTCAGTCGCAGACCTACAAGGACGATTTGTACAGTGCAGTTTTGACAATCTGCGGAATGCCGAACAGAAACGGCGGGTCCTCAACGAGTGACACAGGTTCGGCGGTTTTACTGCGAGACGGATGGTCGGATGCCGAAGCGAGAGCGAAGGACAGCGAAAATGTTTTCAAGCGTGCCGAAAAGCAGATGTTGAAGCTTGTACTCAAAATATGCCGAGAGCTTGGCGATAGCACATTAAAGCTCAGCGACATTGATATGAAGTTCACACGCCGCAACTATGAAGCAATTCAGAGCAAGTCACAGGTTCTTATTTCAATGCTGCAAGAGCCGAAGATACACCCACAGCTTGCGTTCCAACACAGCGGTATGTTCTCGGATGCCGAGAGTGCTTACTCAATGAGTATGAAGTACTACGAAGAGCAGAAAGACAACTGGAGACCGATAAGTCTTGAGGAAGAGGTAGAGAATGTCGACGAAAAGGCAGATGTACAGCAGAGCTGATGAGCTGATAGTTTACCTTAAGAAATATGTCAAAAACGAATTTAATCAAATGGGGAATGTCGGATTTGACGAATTAAATGTACTCAATGCGAAAACAAAGGTCGAAACGCTGTACACAAGACTTCAAAACGAGAACTTGAAGATTTACAAAGACGCCGCTCAGAGTGCGGAAAAATTCGCACTAATGCTTATCGAATTGATGAAACAGGGATATCCTGAGTCTTCACTCGACGGGCTTGTAGGATTAACCACGCTTGCACTGAGCCGAAGAATTAAGAAAAGCACAATAGACACGGCAGATGTCGAAGAGTATATCAAAAAGAACGCAAAGAGCGTGAAAGCGGACGGCAAAAGCGGTATCGGTTCGGATAAATGGGTTAAGCATTATTTAGGCTTATACAACAAAACAACGGGCTATCTTTACGAGTCGGAAGCAGACCGAAAGAGAATGAGATACACCGAGCAGATACTCACAGCTAAAGAGTACTCAGACCGCAAGATGTACAATGACAGCACAAATAAAAGTGCTTCACTGTGGTACTTGCAATCAGAGCAGTATCTGATAGGTGCAGTTGATGAAGCAACAATTGATACCTACAAAGCAAACGGAGTTAAAGAGGTTATGTGGCTAACCGAGATGGACGACAGAGTTTGCAAGAGCTGCAACGAATTGCACGGCAAAGTTTATAAAATCGGCAATGTACCGCCGAAGCCACATATACGATGCAGATGTTACCTTATACCGATAGGGTAATTGAGATATAGGTCAGAGAAGACCGTAAAACGCAGACAACAGACAGAGAAGTCTAAAATCGCAAACAAAGTCACAGAAGACACTAAAAGACAAGGAGAAACTCAGATGAAAATTGACATTTCAAAAATCAAAGGTTATAGGGATATGACCGATGAGGAGAAGATAAAAGCACTCGAAGCATACGAAACAGAGGTTGATTATTCAGGATATGTTCGTAAAGAAGTGTTTGACAAGACAGCTTCCGAGTTGGCGGCAAAGAAGAAAGAGCTTAACGAGAAGTTATCTGAAGACGAAAAGGCAAAGCAGAAAGAGAAAGAAGAGCTTGAAAATCTTCAGACAGCGTACGAGAAACTTCTCAGAGAGAGCGAAGTCTCTAAGTATAAGGCTAATTTCCTCGGTATGGGTTATGAGGACAAGCTGGCAGAGGCAACCGCCGTAGCAATGGTGGACGGAGACACCGAAGCAGTGTTTGCCAATCAGAAGAAGCACCTTGAAAATGTCAAGAAGAGTATGAGGGCAGAGCTCCTAAAAGATACACCAAAACCCACAGGGGACGGAGACTCAAAGACAATGACGCTTGATAAGTTTAGAAAGCTCTCACCACTCGAGCGTGAAAGTTGGTCGAGAAAGAACCCTGAGGAATATAAAACACTTTACACAGAGAAAAATACAGACAAAGGAGAAATGAATAATGGCTAATAAGGTCTATGATAACTTTTATCTCTCAAATGAGATTGAAGACCAGTACAATTCACACCTTGATTTACAGAACTTTTGCACTGTTGATAACTCACTTGTGGGCACAGCGGGAATGATTCGCAAGATTAATGTTTACAAGGCAACAAACGGCACAGAGAAGCTTGACATGGGCGAGGGTAACACAAAGTCAATCGAGGTATCTTACAGCCCTGAGGAGTACAAGATTCTTCTTGCACAGAACAGATTTAAGTACTATGACGAGCAGGATATGACAGACCCAATGCTTGTACCGGTCGGTGTAAGACACATGGGTACAGACATGTTCAATACTGTTAATGCTGATATCTTTGCAGAGTTCAATAAGGCAACTCAGACTGTATCCGTTACAAAGATTGATTTTGGCGCATTTGCAGACGCCGTAGCTACACTTAATATCGACGGCACAGATAATGAGCCTGAGTCCACAGCACCGCAGTGCTTTGCGTTTGTTTGCCCAGCGGATATGGCAACACTCAGAAAGAGCCTTAACGAAGACCTCAAGTATGTTGAATCATTCGCAAGAACAGGCTATGTCGGCACAGTTGCGGGTGTAAACCTTTACACAAAGAAGGACGCAGTGAGCGGTACAATCGTCGTTGCAACAAAGGATGCTGTTACACTCTTCAACAAGAAGGGCACAGAGGTTGAGCAGGAGAGAGACGCAGATACCCGTGAGAACAGCATTTGGTCGAGAAAGTACTATATCGCCGCACTCACAGACGACACTAAGGCAGTAAAGATTGTAAAGTCTTAAGAGAATGTAGGAGGACAACATGACGGAAGATGAAAAGTTAATTACGCTTGAAGCAATGGTTGACGGTTCGGAAAGCACTGAAGTGTTGTCCGTATACTTAAAAATAGCGGGACGAAAGATAATTGCGAGAGCGTATCCGTACGATTCGAGCGTAACGGAAGTACCGACAAGGTACGATATGTTACAGTGTGAGATAGCCGCCTATCTTCTGAATAAAAGAGGAGCAGAGGGACAGACGAGTCACACAGAGAACGGTATCACACGAGCCTATGGCGGCGCAGATGTGCCCGAAGCAATGTTATCGGCAGTTGTTCCCAGAGTGGGGATGATGTCATGAGAACATTGAAGCGAAACAGAGTTAAGTGTTATTACTCTTGCTATGAGGGTGAGAAGCTTGTGACCAATGCCGAGGGATATTATACGGGAGAAAAGGAACTCACATATTCTAAGCCCGTTATGCTTATGGCTAATATCTCACAGGCGACAGGTTTATCGTCAACAGAGCAGTTCGGCGGCAATTTGGATTATGACAAGTCTATAGTGCTTGACAGATGTCCTAAAGGCTTTGACGAGTACAGCAGACTATGGATAGATACAATGCCGACGCTTAACAAAGACGGAACAACGGACACGCCCCACGATTATACTGTAAAGCGAATAGCGAGAAGCTTAAACAGCATATCGATAGCCGTAGCAAAGGTGAATATTCAGAATGAAAGAAATTGAAATCACACTCGATACGAAGTCGATAACAGAAGCAATCAAAGAGATAGAACGCTATAAGCAGTCACTTGACACGAAATCGGAGAAATTGAGAGTCAGAATAGCGGAGCTTGTAAAAGAGAAAGCACAGAGCGGTTTTGACGGTTCTGTAGTCAGTGTGAATAAATATACAGGAGACGGATACACTTCTGATATTGAAGTCACTTGGGAAGACGAGGACGAAAAATCCGTGCTTGTAGTGGCAAGAGGTGACGAAGTAGCTTTTATCGAGTTTGGCGCAGGTATTCACTTCAATGGGACGGGTTCGCCGCACCCTGACGGTGAGAGACTGGGGCTTACAATCGGTTCTTACGGCGAGGGCAAGGGCAATCGAGATTTTTGGGTATACTACAACGGCGAAGACAAAAAGGAATATACATACGGTACACAATCAACAATGCCGCTTTACAGAGCGTTGTGTGATGTGGCAGACGATATAGTGGCGATAGCAAGGGAGGTGTTCGGCAGTGATTGACTTAGAAGCAAAGATTTTTACAGGCTGTTATGAAGCAATCAACAAAGAATATCCGAATTGTGATGTCACGAGTGAATATGTGAGTTCTCCGAGCAAAATGCCGCACGTCAGCATAGTTGAGAAAGACAATGCAGTGTGGAGAAACACTTCGGACGAGATTACAGAAAATCACGTAACACTCACTTATGAAGTCAATGTGTATTCCAACAAAACAACGGGAAAGAAAACTGAAGCAAAGGCGATATTCGCAGTCGCTGATAAAGCTTTGGAAGAAATGGGACTCAGAAGAACATCACTGAACGAGTCACCGAATTTATACGACACGTCAATATACAGGCTAACGGCACGGTACAGGTGCGTAGCCGACAACGATTATGTTTACAGGAGGTAAATCATTATGGGTAAGGGAATGAACTCATATTCAACACAGCTTGCTTATGCAGATGTTACAGGTAAGGCACTCGATCCAACTGATTTTAAGAGAGTTATCCGTATCAAGGACTACGGTGACCTTATGGGCGCACCTGAAAGCCTTGAGACAACAGACCTTGAGGATGCAATGACCACCAACACACAGGGTATCAAGCAGTCCGATGCACTCGAGTTTACATACAACTACACTAAGGCGAATTACACCGCCGCAAAGAAGCTTGAGGACGGCAAGGAGCACGCTTTTGCGCTTCACTTTAACGGCACATTTGCAAGCACCGCCGCAGATGCAGCAGTAACGGCAGAGGGTTCTGACGGAGTGTTCTACTTCTTAGGAACTCTTTCAGTCGGTATCTCAGGGGCAGGAGTAAACGAGGTTCGAGAGGGCACAATCACTATTTCACAGTCAACCGAGGTGTATGGATGTGACCCTGTTACAACAGAGGGCACAGGTGCGCTTGGCGCGCTTAACGCTGCGCAGGGCTGGTCTAAGGGCTAAAAATTAATAAAAGTTGCTTATCAATAAGGAGGAATAAGGATATGGCAAAGACACTTGGATTTACATATAAGGGAGTAGATTATACTCTCGAGTTCACAAGAAAGACCGTAGCGAGAATGGAGCAGGACGGTTTTGCAATCTCCGATATCGGAGAGAAGCCTATGACACTTTTACCCGAGTTATTCGCTGGTGCATTCAAGGCTAATCACCCGTTTATTCGCAAGGAGCTTGTAGACGAGATTTTCGGCAAGTTTACAAACAAGTCGGAGCTCATCGCAAAGCTTGCTGAGATGTATAACGAGCCGATAGCGGCACTTGTGGAAGAGCCTGAGGACGACGAGGGAAACATAGCTTGGACTCTGAATTGGTAAGCGACTCAGACAATCCGAAAGAAGAGAAGGGGGAAGACGAGTCTAATATTGATTCATCTTCCCTTTTAGCTTACACAAACACGTTTAACAAAAGTTTTCCGTACTATCTTTCAATCGGAATGAGTTATGAAGAATACTGGGAGAAGGACGCCGATTTGGTGATAGCTTATCGCAGAGCGGACGAATATAGGAGAGAAAGAAAAAATCAGGAATTATGGTTGCAAGGCTTGTATGTTTATACGGCAATGGCTAATCTCTCTCCGATATTTCACGATTTTGCGAAAAAGGGCACAAAAGCAGAGCCTTATCCCGATAAGCCGTATCCGATAACTCCGAAAGAAGCGAGAGAAGAAAAAGAGAGAAAAGAACGGGAAAGATTTAACAGACTTATGTCTTATATGAAGGGAAAACAGGGGATAAAAACAGAAGAGGAGGTGACGGAAGATGTCGATTAACATTGATGAATTAAGCGTAAAGATATCATCGGATGCCGACAAAGCTTCAAGTGGGCTTGACAGCTTGGTGGGTTCTCTTGAAAAGCTAAAAAGCGGAGTAAACGGCGTTCGGAAATTAAGCAACACGGCTAAGCAGATTGAGGCAATCGCAACGGCTGTTAATAAAATAAGCGGTGGCACAGGAGCAAAGATAACCGAACTTGCAAACGGATTGAAAGCATTATCGAGCGTGGGAAGCATCGGGAACATTTCTTCAAGCCTCAATAAGATAGCAGATGCCGTAGGCACTTTGGAAAATAAAGATGTGTCTTCCTTAACGAGACTTAGCACAAGCTTGCAGTCACTCAGCGGTTTGTCACTTCCTAATCTGTCTTCTGTCGGAAATGGTTTAAAGAGCATTCAGACAGCGGTTGACTCACTCGGCACGGCATCGGACAGCAAGCTTGAGCAGACCTCAAATGCTATCAAGAAGATAGCCGAAGCTTCAAAGTCATTCTCAGGAATATCAAGCAGCGGTTTTTCTTCCGTAGCGAGAACTTTAAAGTCAATTCCTGAATTAACAAGCAATCTGAACGACGATAATGTAAATGCATTTGCCGACGCTTGCAAGAGAGTAGCGGATGCCGTTAGCCCTTTGACAAGCAAATTAAACTCAGTGTCTCCTGCCGTGGCGACATTGATGTTAAAGCTATCGAGTGCTACCAACACGGAGAACACGACAACGAGAGCAACCAATCTGTTAGAAGACGCTGTAGCGAGCCTTAAGGCAGAATTGCTTGCGATTGTCCCGGGCTTTGGAACGGTGCTATCCGTAGCTAAGACGATAACGGAAACATTCCAAAAGGTAATCAGGGCGGTTAAGAATGTTATCAATACTATCAAAAACATTTGGAATACCGTCAAGAATGTTTTCAATAAGATAAAGGAAGTTATCGGCAAAATCGGTAGCGTAATCGGAAAGATAGGAAGCGTGTTCTATCAAGCGTTCGCCGGCATTGCGAGTGCAACAAAGACGGTTGTATCTACGATTTATGAAAAGGTTTCGAGTCTTTTTAAAGGTTTCGGAAGCACAAGCGGACTGATTACGAATTTCACCGATTTATATAACGCTGTTCAGTCTGTTTATTCGGTTGTCACAACGCTTCAATCCACTTTGGGCGGATTTGTCAACAAGTCAGCGGATTACGAAGAACTGCTTAACATGTACGCCGTTGCAATGGGCAATGCCGCAGAAGCTGGGGTTGAATATGCGCAGGTTATACAGGACGCACTCGGTATCAATGCAGCCGACTGGATGGAAAACGAAGCTATCTTCATGAACATTGTTCACGGTTACGGTGTAGCGAGCGACAGAGCGGCGGTTATCTCACAGCAGTTAACGCAGATAGGCTATGATTTATCGTCCATTTGGAATGAAGATGTGTCCACGGCAATGGAGAAGCTGCAGTCGGGTATCGCTGGCGAAATCGAGCCGCTCAGACGCTGGGGTGTTGATTTATCACAGGCACGACTTGAACAGGAAGCTTTGACTCTCGGAATTAACGAGTCTGTATCTTCAATGACACAGGCGGAGAAAGCACAGCTTAGATACATTGCTATCTTCAATCAGGTATCCGAACAGGGCGTACTGGGTGATATGGCTAAGACAATCAACTCGTCCGCTAACCAAATGAGAGTATTTGCGGCGCAGATAGAGCTTGTCGGTAGGTCAATCGGTAACGTGCTCATCCCTATAATCAATCAGGTTTTGCCGTATGTCACAGCACTTGTTAAAGCTATCAGAATGGTTGTCGATACAATAGCGGGATTTTTCGGATACACATTGCCGACAGTCGGAGATTATTCCATAAGCTCATCCATTGGCGATACAATCGGAGACTTGACAGACGATACTCAGGGCTTGGCAGACGCAACAGGAAGTGCGGCAGAGAGTGCCGAAGAGTACAAGAACACAATTCTCGGAATTGACGAGCTCAATGTGCTTAATGACACTACAAGCAGTGGGTCAGGCGGAAGCGGAGGCGGTTCAAGCGGTAGCGGCGGTTCGGGCAGTGGTTGGGATTTTGATATTCCTACTTATGACTTCCTTGAAAAGCTGTTAGATGCGGGAACGGACAACATTTTGAAAAACCTCACAAAGCTTGATGAATTTAACTGGGTAGGTCTCAGAACGAAAATTCACACGGCTATGGTCGCCATTGCTAAATCGTTCAACAAGGTCGTTGAGGAAGTGCCGTGGGAGACAATCGGCAACTTTGGAGCAGAAGCTTTTAACACCTTTAATCAGGCACTCAATACATTTTGGTACGAAACTAACAAGCTTGGAAGCGACGGTTTGACAACCTGGCAGAGACTGGGAAGAAACATCTCAAAGGGCGTAAAGAAGTTTGTCAATGCTGTTGACTGGACAGCGGTCGGAATGCGTTTTAAATATAAAATGCACTCGGTTCTTGATATGTTGTCCGAAGCAGTTACAGAGTTTAGTAAAAAGGGCAGTAACGGTATAAGCGGATTTGAGGCGGTCGGTGTTGCAATCGCTGATTATCTTGAAGCAGCGTTTAGTTCCGATAAGCAAGGAAAGAGCATATTCAAGAAAGCGGCAACAGCTTTATCAACTACGATTAAGGGTATAGCAGAATCAACCTATACTGCAATTAACGAGCTTAACAACAGTCTTGACCGCAACGGCAGAAACTGGTTTCAGAGAACAGGCGAAAGCCTCGGAGAAGCATTAGCAAGCGTTTTCAGCGACACACAGCTTTTCAGCAAGGCAACGAAAGCTCTTACAAGCCTAATCGGAGACGATAAAAACGGACTTCTCGGCGGTATATCATCTGCGGTAAACGCAATGAGTAAGAAAGACAGCGTGACAGGCTTGAGCAGTTGGGAGGCACTCGGTCAGAATGTCGCAAAGGGCGTTGAGAGCATTTTTTCTGCAACCAACTTTAAGACCGCGGCAAGTGCATTAAGCACAGCGTTCAAGGGTGTTTTAGGCGGACTCAGAACGGCACTAACGGAGCTCAATAACTCCAATTACTTCAGTGAAATCGGTTCTACAATCGCAGAAATGCTTGTTGGGGCATTTAGCGACGGAGGTTTGTTTAACGAAGCTTCAAAGGCAATCGGAACAGCTTTAACATCTTCCTTGCAATTGCTTGACGGTTTCCTTGCTTCAATGAACGCAGTCGATTACAGCTCAGGCTTGACAGGCTGGCAACAGTTCGGACGAGGCATAGCAAATGCGTTTAATAACATCTTTACGGATGATAATGTAAATTCAATAGTCGGCAGTCTTGACGGAATGGCAACGGGCATTGTCTCGGCACTCGAGGAGTCTCTCGGTAACGAGGATGTACAGAGAAAAATCAGAACTGTTATAACATCGGTTACTGACGGAATCGCAAAGGTTATTAAGTCTGACGAGGTTCAGGGCGTACTCAAAGAAGCATGGGGAACGGTTCTCACAACTCTGACAGATATGATTACAGAGCAAAGCCCTATTATCGAATGGGTATACAAAGTTGTCAACGGGGCTAAACTTAACTGGTCAATACTGGGTGCAACTTTTGGAACAATGGGTGACGGTATTGAGAGTTGGTTCACGGGCGGTGACAGCACCTCTGATACAATTGACACTTCTTCCGATGGACAAACTGTCAAAACCAACACAGTTATGTCTCTTTCCGAAATCAAAACGCAGAGAGAAGCAATGAAGAAAGCGTACTCGAACGCTTTGTCCGCTTACAATGCTTTAACAACTAATCCGTTTGCGGCGGGAACAGGCTTTACAACAAAAAAGACTACCACCTCAACACCGACTGCTTCAACAGGAAGTGTAACAAGCTCATTACCGAGCGGAACACTGTCGATAGCCGCTGAAATTCAGCCTGGCGCAGGAACGGCGATTATCAAGAAACTTCAGAGTGCAATAACAGGGCAGTCTGTCACGGTTGAAACCTCAAACACCGACGCTAAGTCAACAGGCTTAACAATCCACAACACTTTACAAAAGACCGCTTCAAAGAATGCAATAGGCTTTGCGAGCGTGAACACAACAAAGGGCTCAGACTTTTTAAGTCAGTTGCAGAGCAACATTAAGGCAGCTAAGAAGGCTGTTTCAATAGGTTCACAGTCAGACGGCGACGCATACGGCTATATTAACTCCTTGCAGAAGTATGTAACACAGGCTAACAACGCTAACTATAAACCGCTGGTTGGAGCGAAATCTAACGGAGATGGATACGGATATATTAACTCTTTGAATAGCGACATAAAGGCGATTAACAGCAATTACAAGCCGCAAGTTGGGGCAATGTCTAATGGTGACGGCAAGGGTTATATCAATTCTCTAGACAGTGATATCAAGGCTGTTAATAGTAATTATAAACCACGGGTTGGTGCAAGGTCTAACGAGGACGGATGGAGCTATATTACTTCTTTGCAAGCCGATATCAACAGCACGGGTTGGAAGGTCGAAATCCCCGCTAAAGTCACAGGCTTGGCGGCGTCAATCAAGAACGAGCTTGAAAGTCAGGTCGCTAAATTTTCTTTCACGAACAAGAGTGGTCAAACAATCACGAACTGGGCAGCAATTAATCTATCGGTTCAAGGTAGGGCGAGCGGCGGTTATGTTACCGAAGGTCAGATGTTCGTCGCACGAGAGGCAGGTCCTGAGTTGGTCGGTACAATCGGCAGACGAACAGCTGTTGTCAACAACGAACAGATTGTTGCTTCCGTTGCACGAGGTGTTGAGAGTGCCAACGCAGAAGAGGCGGCTTTACTCAGAGAGCAGAACAGACTTTTAAGGGCAATTCTTGCAAAGGACAGTACGGTCACAGTCTCAACTTCACAGATTGTAAACGGACTAAACAGAGCAAGCAGAAGAACAGGAACAGCAACTATTTAACGGTGTGCGGTGTGCTTTAGGGTGCACCGCAAATGCCGATAAAGGAGATTAGAATGTCAGTTAGAATTGACGACAGCGAAAATAATCCGCTTCCGTATATAGCGTTTTATAACTCTACAACGGGGGCTTGGGACGATAAAGTGCCTATGTATGTGCCACACACATACAGCGAGACACTCGAAGATATATCCGAAAGTTCGGCAGGACGAACAGAGGACGGAACGCTTTACAAGAAGACAATAGCAAGAGGCGTTAATGTCAGAAGCTTGTCTTTAGGTTGGAAGAACATACCACTTAATGTAGCGGCGTACATTCTGAAAACATTCACGAGCGCAGAGTATTTCAAGCCGAAATTCTTTGATATGGCAACAAACGCATTTGTGACGGACAAGGAATTTTATGTAGGCAACAGAACGGTCGGAATGTACAACTTCAACAAGCAAATATGCGAAAGCTTGTCTTTTAACATCATACAGAGAATAGGAGACAGTTATTAATGTTAGTTTGTTCGACAAAAGCGAAAGCGGCAATATTAAAAGGCGGCAGTTCGGCGCATCAGTATCCGACTGTTAACATCACAGTTTATCCAGATGATGAAGATAAGAGAAATACGGTTACTGTTCAAGAGTCTGACATCGTACAGGGCGGTATGATAATAGACCGTTCTTGCGTGAGCGGTAATGCAATGGAGCTTGGTTCAACGGTTGCAAGTGAGTTGACGCTTAAAATCGATAACACAAGCGGAAAATTCAGCGGCTTGTCTTGGGCGGGTGCTTATGTTTATCCCGCTATCGGAATGATACTTGATGACGGCACGACTGAAAGCATAGATTTAGGCGTGTTTATGGTTGACGAAACAAGCTACAGCGGAAAGATAATCACGCTTACTTGTCTTGACAGAATGACTTGGTTTGACAAGACTGTACCGAGTTACAGCGACGATACAGTCATTGATTGGACAATGGCTGAATTTGTAAAGCAGATATGCCGTGAGTGCAGTGTAGATTATTCGGCAAACATTGATGAGTATTTCCCATATCGTCCAAATGCAAGCTATGCCAATTTTCGTTACTGGCTCAGCGACAAAAGTTCAAATCCGTCAGGAAACACCTACAGAAATCTTCTGCACCAAATAGGAGTAATCACAGGGGTTAACTGGCATATGAACCAACAGGGCAAGCTTGACTACCGCCGCCTTCCGTATGTTACGGAAACTTGGGCAACTAACTACATAAGACCGAGTATGAGATGGTCAAGCACTCGAGAAACAAAGCCTGTTATCATCCAAAGTGCAAAATACACTTACAACGGCAAGGAGTATGTTATTAAATACAAATCAGGTCAGACAAGACTCGATTTAGGTACTTTTACGCTTTTGAGGTCGTCCAATAAAGTGTCGGTTGTACAAGGATATTTCAACAGACTTAAGAACGGAATGAAGATTTTCACAGCGGATGCATCCCTTACTTACTATCCGTTCACAGCGTCTTGCGTACCGATGTTTTGGTATATGCCTATGGACCAGGTGCGATTTGTTAACGAAAACGGCAAGGAATACAATTCTATCATAACTTCTTGCACTTATACGGTCAACGGTACAATGGAATTACAGAGCGTGGGAGAAGCGGCTTATAAAGACGGTTACGCAACCAAATACCGTTGGAAAGGAGCGTCGGACAGGGACGCTGAAGTCGGCTCATATCTTACAAGTTCGGTTTATACGAATTTATCTAAAATTCATTCCAATTTGAACGGTTTACACGCTGGCACGATAAGTGGCGAAATGATGTTGTGGGTGGAAAGCAATTTTGAAACAACAAGTGCTTCCGCAGTGTCCACGGCTTCCGAAGAGAACGCAATTATGCTTGCCGATACGACAGACGATGAGATAACAATCGACACAGAAGATACCATAGAAGCGGCGGATAACGATACCGAAGACGAAGAAGAGGAAGAAGTAATTGAAGTTCCCGCCGAGGGCACTTCCGTGTGGAGAGTGGACGAAGACGGCACCGTTTGGTGCACAAGCGACTGGCAAGGCGATATTGAAAGCTCAACTTGGACGAGCGGAGTGGATGCCGCAAGCGATTTGTATGTTAAAAATCTTTTTGCGAAAACCATAACGGCGAGCGGAGAAATCAAGTATCAGAGTGACGACGGAACGGCAATCACCGTAATTAACAGCGGTGGTATTGCAACAAAAAGCGGAAACAAAGACATTTATATTCAGAACGGCTTGGTTGAAGCAAACGCAGTCAGAGCGAGTGAGTTTTACGGAGTCGGCGGGAAGCTTGTACAGCTTATCCATAACAGCACGACAACTACAGCAAGCGTTACTTCGAACTCTTGGAATAAGGTTTTGACAACAGATACTTTATCCCCGGGTTATTACACTGGCTCAGTTTGCTGTACTTTTGCGAAAAGTTCGGCTAAGTCTTTGAGAGTCGGAGTCACAGCTACATCTTCTTCACCGACAAGCTCCGACTTCATTCAGGACGGAGTGGCGAACACTCTTTGCACTGATTGTATCAATCTTCCTGTTACCTTTGCTATTACAACTGCGAGACCTATGTACATATGGGCGAGACAAACATCGGGAGCGAATTTAGATGTCACTGTTACATATAATTTAACTTATATCACACAGACTCCAACAATTGGGGAGGTGGCGCAAGGATGATTGAAATACTTCCCTACATCGGCATTCCCTCAATTCTATCGGCAATCGTACTCGGCTTGATGAAAGCTTTGCACAAATATTGCAAGCAGCATTTCGCAATCGCTCAGGTTGAGAACGAAGCACTGAAAAACGGAATGCAAGCACTTTTGAGGGACAGACTATTAAGGAATTACCGTGAGTTTGTGGAGCGTGGACACGCTTATCCCGAAGAAAAAGAGAACTGGAAGCTTCTCTATGACCAGTATCACGCTTTGGGCGGTAACGGTGTTATCACTTCAATATATGCGAAAGTTCTTAACATTCCCGAATACAAAGAGAAAGGAGACTAACCAATGATTATTGATGTTATCGGTCAGAAGCTGATTTTAGACGACAAGCAGACGATTATATCTAAGTCACAGGAGTTTGTTGAGTTTGAATTTAATCTGTCGGACGAGTGGAAAGAGTTACTTGTTTTCGCTCAGTTCCGACAGGGTGATGAGAGCTACAACATTTATCTTGACGAGAATAACAAGTGTTTTCTTCCGTCTGAAATCAAAGACGGCTCAATGCTTTTGACTCTCTGCGGCTCTAAGGATGATATTTTTGCAACGACTTCAAGTCTTGGCTTTGTTGTCCGCAAGTGCGGTTTAGCCGAGGACGGCAAGAGTACCGTCATATCCCAAACCCTTTACGAACAGCTTGTAAACCGTATCGAGTGGGGCGATGCACTGGGCATTGACCGCATAGAGCAGACGGAAAAGAGCGAAGAGGACGAGGGCGAGAATGTAATCACGGTCTACTTCACGGACGAAACCGAGAAAAGCTTCACCATTCGCAACGGCTCAAAAGGTCTCAAGGGAGACAAAGGAGAACAGGGCGAAAAGGGCGAGCAAGGCATTCAGGGCGTTCAGGGTGAAAAAGGTGACAAAGGTGAAAAAGGCGATAAAGGAGACACTGGAGCTCAGGGCTTGCAAGGAGAAAAGGGTCAAGACGGAAAAGACGGTGCTGACGGATACTCACCTACAGTAAGCATTAGTAAAGTTGATAAGACAACCACAGTCACCATTACCGATAAAGAGGGCACTAAAACAGCAACCATTAATGACGGTTCTGACGGTGTTAAAGGCGATAAGGGCGACACTGGCGAGAAAGGCTCAGACGGTTATTCCCCTACGGTCGCAGTCTCTAAGTCAGACGGCGTTACAACCGT
>CAVKLS010000002.1:0-25976 GCA_963657025.1 bacterium
TCCAGTTACATGTTGTAGCAGCGGATGTGATAGTGATACCACGCTCCTGCTCCTGAGCCATCCAGTCCATTGTTGCGGCACCTTCATGTGTCTCACCGATCTTGTAGTTAACACCTGTATAATAAAGGATTCTTTCGGTTGTAGTAGTTTTACCGGCATCAATGTGGGCCATGATACCGATATTTCTGGTCATATCCAGTGAAACTTCTCTTGCCATAATTTCCTCCTAAACAGCGATTACCATCTGTAATGTGCGAATGCTCTGTTTGCTTCTGCCATTCTGTGTGTATCTTCGCGCTTCTTAGCTGCTCCGCCTGCACCATTAACGGCATCGAGGATCTCGTTTGCAAGACGCTCCTTCATTGTCTTCTCGGAACGAGCTCTGGAATACTGAGTTAACCATCTGAGTCCGAGTGTCTGGCGTCTCTCAGGACGAACCTCGATCGGAACCTGGTAGTTAGCACCACCGACACGTCTGGACTTTGTCTCAACTGTCGGCATAACATTCTCCATTGCTGCCTCAAAAACCTCTAATGCATCCTTACCGGATTTCTCCTCAACGATTGCGAATGCATCGTAAACGATCTTCTGAGCTACACCCTTCTTACCGTCGAGCATGATGCTGTTGATAAGACGTGTAACGAGCTTTGAATTGTACATAGGATCTGGCAAAACGTCACGCTTTGCTATATTGCCTCTTCTTGGCATAGTCTTCCCTCCTTCATAAAATGATATCATAGGTACTCGAAAGTTCAAACTCCCGCCTGGCTAAGGATCGGCATTTATATTTATATAAACGCCCGACCGGATTTAATCCGGCAAGCCTATGGTTTGAATTAACGAATTTGTGTAGCGGCAGTAATTAAATTACTTCTTACCTGCCTTCGGCTTCTTAGCGCCGTACTTGGATCTGGACTGCATTCTCTTAGCAACACCCTGAGCATCGAGAGCGCCTCTGATGATGTGATAACGTACACCAGGGATATCTCTTACACGGCCGCCACGGATCATAACAACGCTATGCTCCTGAAGGTTGTGTCCCTCACCCGGGATATAAGCTGTAACTTCCATACCGTTGGAAAGTCTTACTCTGGCAATCTTACGAAGAGCTGAGTTAGGCTTCTTAGGTGTAGCAGTCTTAACTGATGTGCAAACGCCACGCTTTTGTGGGCTATCCTGATCAATAGCAACTCTCTTCTTTGAGTTCCATCCCTTTAAAAGTGCCGGAGCCTTAGCTTTTGAGTCCTTTACACTACGTCCGTTGTGAACTAACTGGTTAAATGTAGGCAAATGTGTGCACCTCCTCATTATAAATTTTTCTAATATATGTATGATAAACAAGGTAGAAATAAGCCTTGTCTATTTCGATGTTAACAGGTTTCACCCTTTTGTTTTGGGCGATATATACAAAAAAGTGTCCTGACGGCGATAAAATCCATCAGGACACATTAGTATCCGTATCATTACCGCCCAGAATGGAATTCTACCACAAAGGGCGGATAATGTCAAGCACTATTTTGGCTTTATTCAGCGGTTTTTTAAGAGTTTTTGAGAATAACTTTCGATAAGAGTTTTGTTAATTACTCTGCGTCGTTAGTCTCAGCCTCAACGACAACTTCATCAGAAGCGTCCTCATCAGCCTTCTTCTCTGCTGCGACAGGCTCGATTGTTACATCGTTATAGCACTGCATACCTGTACCTGCAGGAATAAGGTTACCGATGATAACATTTTCCTTGAGTCCGAGAAGGTGATCAACCTTACCCTTAATAGCAGCGTCTGTGAGAACTCTTGTTGTCTCCTGGAAGGAAGCTGCGGACATGAAGGAATCTGTAGCAAGAGATGCCTTTGTGATACCGAGAAGAATCGGCTCGTACTCAGCGAACTCAAGTCCTGTCTCGCCTGCTTCGATTCTTGCCTCAATCTTCTTGTTTGCGTTGTAGATATCTGCCTTATCGACAGTAGCGCCAACGATGAGGTCTGAAGAGCCCTGAGTCTTAACCTTGACCTTACGGAGCATCTGGCGAACGATAACCTCGATATGCTTATCGGCGATATCAACACCCTGCTGACGGTAGGTCTTCTGAACTTCGAGAATGAGGTAATCCTGAACAGCCTGCTCACCGAGAACAGCAAGAACATCATGCGGGTTAACAGAACCCTCTGTGATTCTTGTGCCCTTTTCGATGTACTGACCTGCCTGAACGGTAGGACGTGTGCCGAACGGGATTGAGTACTTTCTGACATCACCGTCATTGTTGTTTGTGACAACAACGTTCTGGGTTCTTCTGACTTCCTCAACGGAAACTTCACCGCTGATTTCGGAGATGATAGCAAGCTTCTTAGGCTTTCTGCCCTCGAAGAGCTCTTCAACTCTCGGAAGACCCTGAGTAATATCCTCGGCGGAAGCAACACCACCGGTATGGAAGGTTCTCATTGTGAGCTGTGTACCGGGCTCACCGATGGACTGAGCAGCGATGATACCGACGGTGTCACCGACCTGAACAGGCTTGCCGTTTGCAAGGGATGAACCGTAGCACTTGATACATACGCCGCGAGTTGCGTGACAGTTGAGGATTGAACGAATCTTGATTGACTTGTAGCCTGCGTCAACAATCTTCTTTGCGTCCTCCTCATCCATGAGCTTGTCGCAGCTGACGATAACGTTGCCGTTCTCATCCTTGCAGTCCTCGAGAAGATATCTTCCGATAAGTCTCTCGGAGAAGGACTCGATAGTCTCGGGACCGGAAGTGATATCGGAAATCTCAAGACCCTCGGTTGTATGGCAGTCTGCCTCGTGGATGATAACCTCCTGGGAAACGTCAACAAGTCTTCTTGTGAGGTAACCCGAGTCGGCAGTACGAAGAGCAGTATCGGCAAGACCCTTACGTGCGCCTCGTGATGAAATGAAGTATTCGATGATATTAAGACCTTCACGGTAGTTAGCTCTGATCGGAATTTCGATAGTCTTACCTGATGTGTTAGCGATAAGACCACGCATACCGGCGAGCTGACGAATCTGAGACATAGATCCTCGAGCACCGGAATCTGCCATCATGAAGATCGGGTTGTACTGGTCAAGACCGTCCTGAAGTGCCTTTGTAACATCGTCTGTTGCACGGCTCCATGCGTCGACAACTGCGCCGTAACGCTCGTTATCGGAGAGAAGACCGAAGTCGAAGTCCTCACGGATCTGATCAACCTCTGCCTCTGCCTTAGCGAGGATAGCCTTCTTTTCACCAGGAATTGTAGCATCCTGAACAGCAACGGTGATAGCACCGATTGTGGAGTACTTGTAGCCCTGAGCCTTGATGTTGTCAAGAACCTCACTGGTGATTTCTGTGCCGTGAGTTCTTATGCACTTATCGATAATCTTTCCGAGTCCGCCCTTCTTAACGAGGAAGTCTACCTCATAGCGAAGAACATCGTCAGGATTGCTTCTGTCGATGAATCCGATGTCCTGCGGAATAGCACGGTTGAAGATAATCTTACCCATTGTGGTATCAACGATACCTGTGTAAGTCTGTCCGTTGTATTCGACGCTCTTTCTGACTCTGATTTTTGTGTGAAGTGTGATTGCGTGAGAAATATAAGCAACCTCTGCCTCGTTGACGTCCTTGAAGTAAAGAACCGGCTTGATGCCTGTGTCAACGGTATCTCTCTCGCCTGCGTCTCTTCTAAGACGAGTGATGTCGTAGTTGACATAGTTGCTCTTGCCCTCGACAGGAGTACCGTTCTCGTCGCAGTAAACGCCCTTGTCGAGTGTGAGGTAGTAAGAACCGAGAATCATATCCTGAGTAGGAACAACAACCGGCTTACCGTCAGCAGGCTTCAAGAGGTTGTTTGCAGCGAGCATGAGGTATCTTGCCTCAGCCTGTGCCTCAGCAGAAAGCGGAACGTGAATAGCCATCTGGTCGCCGTCGAAGTCAGCGTTGTAAGCTGTACATGCGAGCGGATGGAGCTTAAGAGCACGACCCTCAACGAGAACCGGCTCAAATGCCTGAATACCGAGTCTGTGAAGTGTAGGAGCACGGTTGAGAAGAACCGGATGATCCTTGATTACGATTTCGAGTGCGTCCCAAACCTGTGGCTTTGCTCTCTCGACAGCCTTTCTTGCTGCCTTGATGTTGTCAGCCGCACCTGTCTCGACGAGTCTCTTCATAACGAAAGGCTTGAAGAGCTCGAGTGCCATTTCCTTCGGAACACCGCACTGATACATCTTGAGCTCAGGTCCGACAACGATAACGGAACGGCCGGAGTAGTCAACACGCTTACCGAGAAGGTTCTGACGGAAACGTCCCTGCTTACCCTTGAGCATGTCGGAGAGTGACTTGAGCGGTCTGTTGTTAGGACCGACAACAGGTCTTCCTCTTCTGCCGTTATCGATGAGAGCGTCAACAGCCTCCTGGAGCATTCTCTTCTCGTTTCTGACGATGATGTCAGGAGCGTGAAGCTCTAAAAGTCTCTTAAGACGGTTGTTTCTGTTAATAACTCTTCTGTAAAGATCGTTAAGATCGCTTGTTGCAAATCTGCCACCGTCGAGCTGAACCATAGGTCTGATGTCGGGCGGAAGAACCGGAACAACATCGAGAATCATCCACTCGGGACGGTTGCCTGAAATTCTGAAGGACTCTACGCAGTCAAGTCTCTTGAGAAGTCTTACTCTCTTCTGACCGCTTGCGTCTGTGAGCTCGTTCTTCAGAGCTGCGGAAAGGGCTTCAACATCAATTCTCTCAAGCAAAGTCTTGATAGCCTCGGCACCCATTCCTGCCTCGAAGTCGTCCTCGTACTTATCCTTCATGGTTCTGTATTCGCTCTCGGAAAGAGTCTGCATTACGCTGAGCTCTTTCTCGGCAGCGGAACCTTCCTTAACATCTGTTACGATGAAGGAAGCGAAGTAGAGAACTCTCTCGAGAATTCTCGGAGAGATATCCAGCATAAGGCCGATTCTTGAAGGAATGCCCTTGAAATACCAGATGTGGGAAACAGGAGCAGCAAGCTCGATGTGACCCATTCTCTCACGTCTGACCTTTGAGCGTGTGACCTCAACGCCGCAACGCTCGCAGACCTTACCTTTATATCTAATCCTCTTGTACTTACCGCAGTGGCACTCCCAGTCCTTCTGAGGTCCGAAAATACGCTCGCAGTAAAGGCCGTCTCTTTCCGGCTTGAGGGTTCTGTAGTTGATGGTTTCAGGCTTTTTAACTTCACCGTAGGACCACTCTCTGATCTGCTCGGGAGAAGCAAGGCCTATCTTAATTGAATCAAATGCATTATATTCCATCTAATCCGTACCCCCTTCTTATATTAAATCTTCGTCATCACCGAAGTCCATGTCTCCGGTCTGGCTGTAAAATTCTGAATCGTCGTCATCATCCGATGTGTAGGAATCACTCTCGAAGATATCGTCGTCCTCTCCGTCAACCTCTCTGTAGCCGTCGAGATCGTCGGCAACATTAGCCTCGTCGAAGTTTACGTCAGCTGTAGGCAGCTTCTCGTCCTCCTCGTAGGTCTGTCTGAGGTCGATTTCGTTCTGCTCCTTATCGAGAACCTTCATGTCAAGGCCGAGAGCCTGAAGTTCCTTAATGAGAACCTTGAAGGACTCAGGAATACCCGGAGTCGGAATGTTCTGACCCTTAACGATTGCCTCGTAGGTCTCTACACGGCCGACAACGTCATCGGACTTAACTGTGAGGATTTCCTGAAGTGTATAAGCAGCACCGTAAGCCTCGAGTGCCCAAACTTCCATCTCACCGAATCTCTGTCCGCCGAACTGAGCCTTACCGCCCAGAGGCTGCTGAGTAACGAGTGAGTAAGGACCTGTTGAACGTGCGTGAATCTTATCGTCAACAAGGTGATGCAGCTTGAGGTAGTACATGAATCCGACTGTAACCGGGTTATCGAAGTACTCACCGCTTCTGCCGTCACGCAGCCAGAACTTACCGTCCTGAGTGAACGGAACACCCTTAAGGAATGTTCTCTCGTCCTTAATTCTGTTTGCTTCTGCGAACCACTCGCGGATATCCTGCTCATGAGCACCGTCGAAGACAGGTGTCATAATCTTCCAGCCGAGAGCCGTAGCAGCCATTCCGAGGTGAACCTCGAGAACCTGTCCGATGTTCATTCGGGAAGGAACGCCCAGCGGGTTAAGAACGATATCAAGCGGAGTACCGTCCTCGAGGAAAGGCATATCCTCAGACGGAAGAATTCTGGAAACAACACCCTTGTTACCGTGACGACCGGCCATCTTATCACCGACAGAAATCTTTCTCTTCTGTGCGATGTAGCAGCGGACAACACGCTTAACTCCGGGGCTTAACTCCTTGGAGTTCTCGCTTGTGAACTCCTTGACGGCTACAACTGTGCCGTAAGCGCCGTGCGGAAGTCTTAAGGAAGTATCTCTTACCTCACGTGCCTTCTCACCGAAGATTGCACGGAGAAGTCTTTCCTCGGCTGTGAGCTCGGTCTCGCCCTTAGGAGAAACCTTACCGACGAGAATGTCGCCTGCGACAACCTCGGCACCGATGCGGATGATACCTCTTTCATCGAGGTCACGTAGCATATCCTCGCCGACGTTCGGAATATCTCTTGTGATTTCCTCAGGTCCGAGCTTGGTATCTCTGCACTCGATCTCATATTCCTCAATGTGAATTGAGGTGTAAACGTCATCTCTTACGAGTCTTTCGTTAAGAAGAACAGCATCCTCGTAGTTGTAACCTTCCCATGTCATAAATCCGATGAGAGCGTTCTTTCCGAGAGCAATCTCGCCGTTCTTGATAGCGGGACCGTCAGCGAGAACAGAGCCTACTTCGACTCTCTCGCCCTTTGCAACGCAAGGAATCTGGTTTACGCAGGTAGACTGGTTGGAACGAAGGAACTTGATAACCTCGTACTCGTCCATAAGACCCTCGTCGGTCTTAACCTTGATTACGTCTGCCGAGACATACTCGACAACACCGGCATGCTTTGCGAGAACGCAAACGCCGGAGTCGACAGCTGCCTTGTACTCCATACCTGTAGCGACAACGGCAGACTCTGTCTTAAGAAGCGGAACAGCCTGCTTCTGCATGTTTGATCCCATGAGAGCACGGTTTGCGTCATCGTTCTCGAGGAATGGGATACATGCGGTTGCGACTGAAACAACCATCTTAGGTGAAACGTCCATGTAGTCAATCTTTGAAGGATCAACCTCGATGAATTCGTCTCTGAAACGGCAAACGACACGGGAGTTGACGAAATGTCCGTTCTCGTCAAGCGGCTCGTTAGCCTGAGCTACGATGTACTCGTCCTCGGCGTCTGCTGTCATATATTCAACTTCTGTTGTAACCGTACCGGTCTCCTTGTCGACCTTTCTGAAAGGTGTCTCGATGAAGCCGTAGTGGTTAATCTTAGCAAATGTTGCAAGATAGGAGATAAGTCCGATGTTAGGACCTTCAGGTGATTCGATAGGGCACATACGACCGTAGTGTGTGTAGTGAACATCTCGAACCTCGAAGGAAGCACGGTCTCTTGAAAGACCGCCGGGTCCCAAAGCGGAAAGTCTTCTCTTATGTGTGAGCTCAGAAAGCGGGTTGTTCTGGTCCATGAACTGTGAAAGCGGAGAAGAACCGAAGAACTCTCTGATAGCTGCGACAACGGGGCGAATGTTGATAAGGGAATGAGGCGAAAGCTGCTCGGAATCCTGAGCCTGAAGAGTCATTCTCTCACGGATAACTCTCTCAAGTCTTGAGAAACCGATTCTTACCTGATTCTGAAGAAGCTCGCCGACGCTTCTTGTTCTTCTGTTACCGAGGTGGTCGATATCGTCTGTGACACCGAGGTTTACGGTAAGATTGAGCATATAGCTGATTGTAGCGAAGATATCGTCAAGAGTGATGTGATCGGGAATGAGATCCTTCTTGCGAAGTCTTATCTGATTCTTGAGCTCTTCCTCATCGTCGCCGCACTCGTCGAGAATCTCGCGAAGGGCACGATAGCAAACTCTCTCGTTGATGCCCCAATCCTCTTTCTGCTCGTCGGTAAGCTTGACATACTTGTCGATGTCAACCATGCCGTTTGAAATAATCTTAGCTTCCTTGTCGCCGACTGTTACGAAGCACTCGTATACACCGAGATCGTCAAGCTCTGCTGCTCTCTCTCTGGAAATGTACTCTCCTGCCTCAGCGAGAATCTCGCCTGTGTACTCGTCAACGATAGGTCTTGAAAGGGTCTGACCTGTGAGTCTTCCCTCAAGCTTAAGCTTCTTGTTGTATTTATATCTGCCGACTCTTGAGATGTCGTATCTTCTTGAGTCGAAGAAAAGTCCCTCAATGTGGGATTTTGCACTGTCGACCGTCGGAGGCTCGGAAGGACGAAGCTTCTTGTAGACCTCAAAAAGACCCTCTTCATAGTTCTTTGTTGTGTCCTTTGCAAGAGTTGCCTCGAGCATATCGCAGTCGTAGCCGAACTTCTCACGAATCTCTGTATCCGAACCCAGACCAAGTGCTCTGATGAATACGGTAATCGGGAGCTTTCTGTTCTTATCGATACGTACGTAGTATACGTCGTTAACGTCGTTCTCGTACTCAAGCCATGCACCGCGGTTAGGAATAACAGTTGCGCTGAAAAGCTCTTTACCGGTCTTATCGTAGTCCATCTTGTAGTAGACGCCAGGGCTTCTGACGAGCTGGGAAACGATAACACGCTCGGCACCGTTGATAACAAAGGTACCGGAATCCGTCATAAGCGGGAAATCACCCATGAAGACTTCGCTTACCTGAACCTCGCCTGTCTCCTTGTTGAAAAGACGTGCCGTTACTCTCAGCGGAGCGGAGTAGGTAGCGTCTCTGTCCTTACACTCGGTGACGCTGTAGTTCGGTTTGTCGTCAAGCTTGTAGTCGATAAAATCGAGAACGAGCTTATTGTTGAAATCGGTTATGCCTGAGACATCGTCGAAAACTTCCTTGAGTCCCTTTTTGAGGAACCACTCATAGGACTTCTTCTGAATCTCAATGAGGTTTGGCATATCAATTACTTCGTCAATCTTGGAGAAGCTCAGTCTCGACTGCTTTCCGAGAGGAACTTCCTTGACGGTAGTGTTTCCTACCTTGACGGTTTTGTAATTAGCCATTACATTGACCACTCCATTTCTTTTTAAGATTTTTTTATGGATCAATGCGACAACTTTTCTTCAAAATAACCATAAGAACAGAAATCGCAGAACGCACAAATTAATTTCCTTTTTGAGGCTGTCAAAATATTTTACTTGCATTTTGACTTTCGCTGTGATATTATACTATTGAGCCTCGAAAAGGCATAATATCCATATTGATACAGTATAATAGTTTAGTCGTTTTGTGAAAGTTTGTCAAGCTTATTTTGTGCAGATTTTCACTTTTTTTATTGATAAATTCGCCGAAAAATCCCCGTGAAAATCAATCACGGGGATTTTCTTTGTTTTTTGTTAAATACTCGTTGAAAGCGTGTTGAAACAGGTTAAAAACAAAGGCGATTTTTCCTATCTTTTTCTTATGCAAAAAACTTGACAGAAAAATTAAACAGGTGTAAAATGCAACTGTTCGTAAACGGAACAATTCTGAAAAGGAACATATATGAATAATTCAAACTATAAACCATCACAGAAAGCAGAGAGTATCCCTTGCGTCGGAGGCAACGCACTGATAATCGTGCCGTTCATGGGAGAGAAATACTATAAGCTGTTTTCTCCGCTTCAGAAGGAAACGGGAATCACTCAGGGAGAAATCGATGTCATCGCCTTTCTCTATAATCATCCGCAGTACCACAGTGCGTGCGACCTGGTCGAGATAAGAGGAATTTCACGCTCTCACGCATCGGAAGCGGTAAACAAGCTTGTTAAAAAAGGTTACCTCACCCGTGAGCACGACAAGCAGAACCGCAGAAAAATAATACTCACAATCACAGACGAAGCAATACCGCTTTGCGAGAGGATAAGAGAAATTCAGTTGAATTATCAGAACACTCTTGTAAACGGAATAGACGAAAAAGACCTTGAGACATTCGCAAAGGTTCTCAGACAGCAATACATAAATCTCGGCGGAAAGCCGCATGACGGAATCGTCTGATTTTAGGAGACTCATATGGCAAACACTACAGCTAACGCAAAAGAAAAAACAGAATTATTTGAAACCATGCCGATACCGAAAGCGGTCATGAACCTTTCGATTCCCATGGCGCTTTCCTCACTCGTCATGGTTGTCTACAACCTGACGGACACCTACTTTGTCGGCATGCTTAACGACCCGATTCAAACCGCCGCCGTAACGATTGCCGCAACGCTGCTTCTTGCCTTTAACGCAATCAACAATCTTTTCGGCGTGGGCGGCTCAAGCATGATGAGCCGTGCACTCGGTGCGAAAAACTACGATACCGTAAAGCGAAGCTCCAGCTTTTCCTTTTGGTGCTGCTTTCTTTTCGCTCTTCTCTATTCCGTGCTTTTTGCGGCTTTCGAAAATCCTTGCTTAAAGCTGCTCGGTGCGACAAGCGAAACCATGGAAGCAACAAAGGCATATTGCCTTTGGACGGTAACCCTCGGTGCCGTACCCGCAATTCTCAATGTTGTTCTCGCCTATTTTATCCGTTCGGAGGGCGCATCCTCACAGGCGGGAATCGGAACGATACTCGGCTGCGTCGTCAACATGGTTCTCGACCCGATATTCATTCTCCCGTGGGGACTTGACATGGGTGCGGGCGGAGCAGGTCTTGCCACCTTGCTCGGAAATGTTTGTGCCATTGCTTATTTCTTCGTCTACCTCATCAGAAAAAGAGGTCAGACCTTTGTCTGCGTCAATCCAAAAATGGCGATTCCGACAAAAGCAATCACCGTCGGAGTTTTCAGCGTCGGTGTGCCTGCCGCAATTCAAAACCTCCTCAACGTAACGGGAATGACCATACTCAACAACTTCGCCGCAGGCTACGGCGCAAGCGTTGTTGCCGCTGTCGGAATAGCATATAAAGTATACCTTGTTCCTATGCAGATTTGCATGGGCACGTCTCAGGGAGTTATGCCGCTAATCGGCTACAACTACTCAAGCGGAAACATCAAGCGAATGAAAGAGGCTATGCTCTTCACCTACAAAATCGCTATTGCCTTTCTCGTTGTAATCGCTACACTGTTCTTTATTTTCTCGGCACCGCTGATTTCCCTGTTCATGAAAGATGCCACAATAGTTAATTACGGCTCGTTCTATTTGAGATGCTATGCTCTCGGAATCACCTTCCTTTGCGTGGACTTCATCGGAGTAGGCTGCTGTCAGGCAATCGGCAAGGGCGGCTTGACTCTCATATTCGCAATCCTCAGAAAAATCGTGCTCGAAATTCCCCTTCTCGTACTTCTCAATCATATTTTCTCGGAGTACGGACTTTGCATGGCTCAGGGAATTGCAGAATTTATCCTTTCCATTGCATCGGTTATCATACTTGTGAATATGGTAAAAAAACTCGAAAAAAAGTCTCTTCAAAGCAAGGCCGAAATTTGAATACTTGTGTCAAAACAAAATCCGCTCTGCGATTTATTTTCGCAAAGCGGATTTTTTATGTTCAGTTGTCGTTTCCGTGCACGATGATTATATCGTTTTTCTTGAGCACGGTATCCTTTTGCGGCAAAACGGAAAGTCCGCCGCGAAGAATAAGGTAAATCGTGTACTGCTTTTCGTTTTGCAATTCCTCTACGGTTTTTCCGCTTTCACGGGAATCAACCGCAAGCTCGGCAATCTCACTCAAATCGGAGGCTCTCACGTCACTTATGCTG
Source organism: bacterium (assembly GCA_963657025.1). GTDB lineage: Bacteria > Bacillota > Clostridia > Oscillospirales > Acutalibacteraceae > SIG603. Next base: position 11,766 of record CAVKLS010000002.1, read on the forward strand.
CTTTTCTTCTGATACTGCTCGACAAATCCCGCGCTGATGATACCTGTAGGAATTGCCACCGCACCGACTCCCAGATAAGCGATAAAGGTTGCCATTATTTTCCCGAGTGCGGTAATCGGATAGATGTCGCCGTAGCCCACCGTGAGAAGAGTCGACATACTCCACCATATTCCGCTGAACGCATTAACGAAAACCGTCGGCTGGGCGTCGTGCTCCACGCTGTACATGCAAAGACTGCTGCCGAGCATGAGAACGACCACGATGAATATCGACGATATGAGCTGATTTTTCTTCTCTCGCAAAACCGTTGTGATGACATTGAAGCTGTCATACTGAGCATTAAGACGGAAAAGATGAAATATTCTTGCCACACGCAGCATTCGGAAAATGACCATTCCCGACAAAAAGAAGAACGGCAAAATTGTCAGCAAATCAACTATTCCGTTGAACGAAAAAATGAATTTGAGCCGTGCAATCCTCGGCTTCAGATTGGGATAGAGAAAATCAGCCGTATATATTCTAAGCGCGTACTCGGCACAGAAAACACCGAGCGTGATTATCTCGACAGCATGAAAAAGCGGAGAAAACTTTTTTAATTCATCGAAGGTCTGCATAAAGGTGACCGCTATGTTAAGTGCGATATTCAATGTTATGAATATATCGAATCCACGGCTCACCCTGTTGCTTTTGTCGCCAATCTGAATGATATTAAATACTTTTTTCCTTTTTCTGTCGCTTATTTGCTTTTTAGCCTTTTTGTCTGCCTGTTTCGTTGTGTTCTTCAATAGTTTCGCATTCCGTTTCTGTGATATTGAAAAGCTTTCCGCCTTCTACTTCTGCAAAGTGGCAAGCTCCGGCTCGAAAATTACTCCCTCGAGCGGATCGAAGCCGCTTTCCACCGTGTTGGCTATGGACTTTCCTGTGAATTCGACCGCTTTTTTCAGTGAGTGGTGTATCCCTCTGCCGCTTAAAAGCTGTCCCAGCATGACCGACGCAAACACATCTCCCGTACCCTGGAAAAAGCCCGGGTATCTCTTGTAAAACGCCGTGTACATAACTCCGTCAGTTCCCATTGCCGCCGCTCCCGTTTCTTCCTCACCGTACCTCACTCCCGTGAGAACAGCGCACTTCACTCCGAGATTTAAAAGTCCCTTAAGAACGTCTTCGACAAATTCGGGAGTATACGGCCCGTCCCTGTATTCTATTCCGAGAAGTCTTGCCGCCTCTGTCATATTCGGAGAAATTATATCGGCTTTTTCGCAAAGAGATTTCACTCCGTCAGCCATTTCGTCCGTATATGTTTTGTAAAGCTTTCCGTTGTCCCCCATAACGGGATCGACAAATATAATCTTGTCCTCTCTGTTCTCCTTTGAGAACATATCGATTATATCTGACACTATCTTTATCTGCTCGAGGCTTCCCAAAAATCCCGTGTAAACTGCGTCAGCCTTCAAATTAAGCTTCTCCCAGGTTTTTGCTATCGGCATCATGTGCTCCGTTAAATCGCAGGCATAGTATTCGGGAAATGCCGTGTGGTTAGAGAACACCGCTGTCGGAATCGATGCGGTCTGCACACGGCTCGCGTTGAGTATCGGTATTGCTACCGAGAGCGAGCACTTTCCGTAGCCCGAAAAATCGTGGATTGCCACACATTTTTTCAGACGATATTTATTTTCACTTATTGTTACCAGTTTTTCTGACATAATTCCCTCTTAATCAAGCGTATTTATTGTATCTATATATTTTTTCAAATCGTCAAAATCTCCCTGCGGATAAGCACTGATATCGACCTTATGGGTGTTTATCAGGCAGTCGGTCAAGAGAAAGGTTCTCATTCCGAGCTTCCCTGCCACCATATCCTCCGTGGCGTCATTTCCTACCATAAGGCAGTTTTCGGGAGCAATGTTCAGATTTTTGCAAATTTCCGAGTAATATTCGGTTTTCGGCTTGCAGAAGTGATAATTTTCGTAGGTGGTGAAAATCTCAAAATCACTTTTATCAAGACCCGCCCACTTTATTCTCCTCTGCGTGGCAATCGACGGAAAAATCGGATTTGTGGCAAGGGCAACTCTGTAGCCCTTGGACTTGATGTAATCCACCGTTTCCTTTGCTTTTGGGTTAAAGCCGCAGCTTTCCTTTGCCGCAACAAAATCTGTTTTATAGAACTCCTCAAACAAAGGCATATCGTTTAATTTCTCTTCACCCAAAACATCCGCAAAGGCATTCCAGAATTTATTTTTGTTAAAATCACTTCCGTCATTATTCACCATAGCGACAACACCGCTTCTCACCGCCTTCACAAGGCTTTCCGCCTCGTAGCCATACGGTGCAAGCTTCTTTGCCATTGCCACAAAATAAAGCTTGGAAAAATATATCTCATCCATCGGCAGCAATGTTCCGTCAAGGTCAAAGAGCACCGCAGTTGTTTTTTTGCTCATTTCTTTCTCTCTTTCTTTTTCTTGATTTCAGCGTTTTTGTCACAGCTGGTAGAGCATGACCATAATCGGCATGGTAACCAAGCTCGTCAGCGTTGAGATAACGTTTATTGCGCTTGAGTACTCGGCGTCGTTTCCGAAAACCTGAGCCATCTGAGTAACAGTTGACGCAGACGGCGTGATGCAGGCAAGGAAGAACACGAGAAGTATTTCTTTTCCGCCGACCGTTAAAGTCCAAAGCGGCACTGTCTTCAGTATCAGTAAAATCGTAAGCGGAAAAACGATAAGCCGCAAAAATGTAACGAGCCAAACTCGCTTATAATTGATTATCTTTTTTATCTCGACTCCGCCGATTAGCATACCTATAACTATCATCGCAAGCGGGCCTATCGTGTCGCTTATCGAGCCGAGAGCATCGTCAATAAACGAAGGGAATTTCAGTTGTGTTAAGAACATAACTATTCCGATAAAAACGAATATGAGATTTACATTTGTGACTATCTTCTTTATGTCAAAGCCGCGGCTTCCCTTCATCTGAGAAACAAGGTGAGTCCAAATGAAAACAAGCTGAACCGCCATGTAGCCGACAGAATAGATAACCATATCCTCACCGAGAACACTCGTCACGATGGGAATAATCAGGTTTCCCGCATTGGTGTACATTATCGACATATTTTCTATCACATCTGTTTTAAGCGTTTTCTTCAGAACGCTAACGAGAAACAGCCAGAAAATATGCGTAAAGCATGCGCATGCCGCCGCCAAGGCAAGGCCCTTTAACACATCGGGTGTGTAGTCCACCTGAAATGCATTCAGTATCGTGCACGGCACAACGGCATAAAGCATCAGAACCGACAAAGGCTTTGAGTCCTCCGACTTCAAAAGCTTAAGCCTGACTATCAGAACGCCTATCATCATGATGATGAAAAGCGAAACTATTTTTTTGATAAGCAGTATTGTCACCGTCATTTTATTTATCCTCGGGAATCATGTGGGAGACTGCCAGAATTCTTCCCGTATCCCTCTCACAAATCACACACTCTCTTACATAGGAGCAGACGCAGTCGCAGTCGTCCTCTTTCTTCTCAAGAGTTTTGAAGTAGCCTTTTTCTTCATCGTAAAAAGCCTCGTTTGCTTCGCTCAAATCATCAAAGCTCTCGATTATCTCTATGTCCTCTTCGTCTGCGTATTCCACGGCGTAGCCCTCGCATACCTCTTCGCTCTCGTCAATATCGGTAATCGTAAATGAGATTATCTCATATGCTCCGCCCTCACCCTTATAGCTTGCCATTATTTTACCTTCCTTGAAAAAAGATAGTAACCCGGCGTTCTGTTCTCCGTGTCTCGCACAAGAACCTCGGGTGCGCAGTAAAGATACGGGTAATTTTCACGCACAAGTCCGAGTCTTCCGTCCTCGGAGAATTTCCCCTCTTTCCACGACGGGTCGAGAATGCACAATTCTCCGTTCACAAAAGCGATGACGACAATGTAATGTCCGCCGTGTGAGAAAACGCCGACATGACCCTCTCTGTCTCCACCGACATTTGCGACTGCCATTCCGCCGTTCTGAAGATGAGCGATAAGCTCGCCCACACTGTCCGTCTCTTTGTAGTCAAGATTAAATCTCTCTGCCGCAAGGGGACCCAAAAGCTTCATATCCGTTCCCGGTTCCCTGTTTGCCTTTGATTCATAGACAAGGCCGATTATCTCCTCAAGGCTCGGCGTATCCATTGTCATATTGTTGATAACCATGCACACGCTGCACGGGCCGCATCCTGCATCGGCAACATTGGCGTGCTCTCCCGCTCCGCCGTTATCAAGATTATGTTCAAAGGGTATTTCTCTTCTTTCAAGCTGATTTATGTATATCATAATAATCTGATAACCTCCGTATTGAAAATGTATATTTGCTGGATTAGTAACACTGTTAATAATTATAGCACCGAGAGAATAGCTATTCAATTTTTATTTGAGCAATAAGCAAAAAGGAAATCGAGCCGAACGCATTATTTTGCGTCCGACCCGATCGGAATGAAAAAGACATTAAATCTTGTATTTTAACAACTATGTTATCACGCCAATATGAGGTACAGCACCGTGACGATAAGTCCCAGACCGAAAAGCATAAATCCGTAGGAAATACTTCTCTGAATAATGCTTGATGTTTCTCTCATGTACTGATATTTCATGTTCTTCGGTCTCTTTAGCCACGGGATTTTCGAGTCCTTGTAAATGGTTTTTCTCAATCCCCAGACTATCATATCGACAAGGCTGTCGCAAATGCGGCAGAAAAATGTGAGAACATTCGGAATGACAATGAGCAAAAGCGGACGATAGATGTAATCCTCGGTATCCCACCACTTGGGCCAGAGGTTCACATATCTCTTATTTCTCATAAGCAGCATTCTTACGACAACAAGATAAACCGCCGCACCGATTGCAATTGATATAAATGCGCCCTTCAGATTTTCAAGGCTAAAATAGTTTATCTTTACCGTTTCACCCGAATAATCGAAGAAGCTTTCACCAAGAGCCGCCGCCTTGTCCATGAAGTTATAAGGGAAAAGTCCCCATATGAACAGCACAAGTGCAGAGCCGCCCAGTGCAAAGAATGATTCACGGTTCATGTATTTCCTGTTTTCGTCGAATTTCTTCTGAACCTTGTCATCCTCGTTTTTCTCCACAAAAACCGCCACAAAAAGCTTGGTCATATAAGCTACGGTAAGTCCGCCGCTGAAAAGGAATATCCACTCGACGATTTTAGTCCAGTTATATTTTCCTCCGAACTCACACAAAAGAATGCTCTCGTGAAGAAGAGTTTTGCTTATGTAGCCGCCAAACATCGGAATTCCTCCGATAGCAAGTGCGCCAATCAGGAAGAATATCATGAGTGCGGGCTTTTTTCTTCCGAAGCCCCTGATATCATTGAGCTCCAGTGCGTGGGTGTTCATATAGACAACACCTGCCGCCATGAAAAGAACAAGCTTGATAAGCGAGTGATTTACCATGTGAAGAAGTGAGCCGTGAACGGCAAGGAAAATTTCCTCGTGCAAAATGTTTGCAGTGCCGATACCGATTAATATAAATCCTATCTGCGACATGGACGAGCACGCAAGCGTGCGCTTGAGGTCAACCGAGAAAACGGCAAGCAGAGCACCGCCGAACATCGTCAGCACGCCGATTGCAAGTATCCATTTGCCCCATGCGGCGTCGCCGAGGAAAATATTGAAGCTGACAACGATTACGCCGAAAACACCCGACTTTGTGAGTATACCCGAAAGAAGTGCGCTTGCGGGCGCAGGTGCAACGGGATGAGCCTTCGGAAGCCAGATGTGAAGCGGAAATGCACCTGCCTTTGCGCCGAAGCCGAATGTAAGGAATGCGCCTGCCACATAGAGATAAGCTTTGTTTGTGACAGCCGACGAAGCGGAAAGGAGCTTATCCATCTCGAGCGTGCCAAGCTTATAGTACAGCATAAATATGCCCATTAGCATAACAAGTCCGCCGATTACCGCAACGCCAAGATAGGTTGCCGCCGCACGAAGCGCATCGGGAGTTTCCTCCTGAGCTACCCAGACATATGAGGTGAAGCTCATGATTTCAAAGAAAATAAACGTCGTGAATAAATCCGAGGAGAGAAAAACGCCCATTGTTGCTCCGAGAGTGAGGAGCATGAAAATATAGAAACGGTTTCGGTTATCGTGATGAGCGAAATACTCCCTTGAGAGTATCGTGGTCATCATCCACATAAATGCTGCGACAAGACCGTAAAGCAGTCTGAAGCCGTCAAAGGTGAAATTGAGCCCCAAGCCGCAAATCTCACCGATATGGCAGTAGTCGCCGTAGGTCACGCTGTATTTCAAGAACGAATATGTCATTATCACAAACTCTGCGATAACAATAAGGTCGGCAAAATAATCCCTTACCTTTTCGTTCTTCGTTCCGATAATTCCCGAGAAAAGCGCACCGATGAAGGGAAGCAGAACCAAAACTGCGGGAAGCATTGTTTTCATTTTTCTACCTCCTTTAAGAAATCACCGTGCTGACAACGCTTTCAACGGCATGTGTCAACAGGCTCGGACAAAGTCCGATGACGAACATGAGCACCACAAACACAAAGAGCGGAACAAGCATTTTCCATGTTGGGTCACTTATATTCTCCGAGATTGTCGAATGGTCAAAGTCCTCGCCGGGGAAAAATGCTCGCACGGAAACCGTAAGCATATAGATTGCCGTGAGAAGTGCCGAGACAAGTATGCACGCAAGTCCGACATAACCCATTACATTGCCGCTTGTCGTTGCCGCATGAGCCAGACTCCATTTGCTCGTGAAGCCTGCAAGTCCGGGAACTCCCATGAGGGCAAAGCCCGAAATCGTGTACACGATAAATGTAAGCGGCATTCTTCTGCCGATACCGTCAAGCTCGTAAATGTAATTTTTCTGTGCACGATGAATGACCGCTCCCGCACAGAAGAACGCTGTTATCTTCACAAGTGCGTGTACTATCATGTGGCAAAGTCCTCCCGTCAGTCCCTCGGGGGTCATGATGACAACGCCGAACATGATGTAAGACAAATTCGATACGGTCGACCACGCAAGTCTTCTCTTGAAGTGAGTTTCCTTGAGTGCCCTCGAACAGCCGTAAACAATGGTAAATGATGTAAGTCCCATGAGCAGATACTGTGCCCATGTTCCTCTTAAGATTTCCGTGCCGAAGCAGAAGTAGGTTACTCTTATGGTTGCGAACGCACCCGCTTTAACAACAGCGACGGCGTGAAGCAAAGCGGTGACGGGTGTTGGCGCAACACCAGCTTTCGGAAGCCACTCGGAGAACGGGAACATTGCCGCCTTGACAGAAAAGCCGCAGAAGCAAAGCACGTAAACTATGAGCATCATATTCGTCCTCGAGCCGATTTCATTCATATCGAGAACTCCGCCTGCTACAAAGCTGGGGCTTGTGCCGAACATGAGTATGAATATCATTCCGATGAACGCAAAAGCCGCACCTCCGAGAGAATAGTACATATATGTTCTGGTTGCGTAAACAGATTCGGGGTTCAGCTCATGAATGACAAGCGGTATCGTGACCATGGTCAGAAGCTCATAGAAGAAGTACATCGAGATGATGCCCTCGCTCATGGCTATGCCTGCCGTTACACCGTAAGTTATAAGATAAAATCCGAAAAATAAATTCTGTCTCGAATCATGCTCCATGTACTCGAACGCATACAGGTTTGCGAACGGCCACAAAAAAGCAATGATTACGGCAAACACGGAGCCTACTCGGTCAAGTGAAAGTCCGATGGTAAGCTGTCCCGTGAATTTAAAGATGGTTATGGAGCTTTCAGGCGGATTGAACACCAGAGCAAAAACAATAACCGAGGTTATAAGCGTGAAAAGCTCGATATAAACATTTCTCGCCCTTGCTGATTTGAACGGTATCAGCATAACCGAAATTCCGCTGAGTATAGGGATAAGCACAGCAGCTAACATCATATATGACGGCATATTTGTACCTCCTTAAAGAACAGCAGCGGAAATACCGCCGACAAAATTAATAAGCGGATTCGGGAAAATTCCGAGAATCACCGCAAAGAACGCCATAATAAGCACCACGGCAGTCATTGAATCGATTCTTTCCTTTTCCCTTGTAAGAGCACATTCTTTTCCGGGCAAAAATCCTCTTATCACTATAGGAAGAAGATAGCCGGCAGTGAGAAGCGCACTGAAAAGCAAAACGCATGGGCCGATGAATCTAAGCAGACCGATGTCTGAGCCCAGTGCACCCTGAGCAAGATACCATTTGCTGATAAAACCGCTGCACGGCGGAATGCCTATGAGTGCAAGACTGCAGAAGGTAAATCCCCACAGTGTAAGCGGATATTTCTTTCCTATTGCGGTAAAATCATCAACATATATTTTTCCAGTGCGATAGATAAATATTCCGGCCGTAAGGAAGAGAGATGTCTTGATTACCGCATGGAAAACCACATGAAGCAGTGCACCCTGCAAAGCAACCGAATTGAGACAGGACAATCCGAAAATAATGTAGGAAACCTGAGAAACGGTGGAGTAAGCAAGTCTTTTCTTGAACACCTTTTCTTTGTAGGCAAGCATCGAGCCCATGAGAACGGTCATGAGGGCAAGCCCCATCCATGCGTACTGAACCCATGTTCCACGGATGAAATCTGCTCCGACGATGTAATAAACCGTTCTGATTATCGCGAGCACGCCGCCCTTGACGATTATAGCGGAAAGTGCTGCAGAAGCAGGTGCCGGCGCTACGGGGTGAGCCGTAGGAAGCCAGCCGTGAAGCGGAAGCATGCCAGCCTTTGCGCCGAAACCGACAAGCATAAAAAATATGGCAATGAGGACTATCGTTCTGTTATTGCTTGCATTTTCAGGGTTTAGCGTTCCGCCGGGAGTGAAGGTAAGGCTGTCGGTGTTCTGATAAAGAATATAAATTCCGTAAAGAGCACAGTAAGCGCCTGCCATGGAATAGAAAAGATATTTCAGCGCCGCCATGATTGCCTCTCTCGTGCCGTTGTGAAGAACCAGCACCATGGAGGTAATCGTCATAAGCTCATAGCAGAAATAAAACGTGATGAGATTTCCCGAGAAGCTGAGTGCGATAACCACGGCAAAGACAATAAGGAAAATTCCGAAAAATCTCTTTTCGTTTTTCTCGTGCTTCATGTACTTAAATGCATATATGCAGATAGCGGGCCAAACGACCGAAACTATCGAAACAAACAGCGCCGACACCTCATCGTTTTTGAAGTAGACGGGAATTCCGCCGACAAAGCTGAAAAGATGAAGCTCACTTCCCATGTGACTCCAAGCGGTGAAAAGCGCAATTAACGCAGACACTGCGAGAGTAGTTATAGTTACGATGTGAAGCTTTTTTAGACCTTGCTCCGAAACTACCTTTCCGAACCAGTCCTTTTCGTGCACATGATCACGAAAGGACGAGAGAAGAATGCATATTCCAACAATCACGGAAAGAAGCGACGGAGTTATAAGCAGTATATTCAAAATCCGTCACCTCCTACGAGAACATAGCCAAGCCTTTGCTTATGAGATCCACTATCGGATCCGAGGCAAGACCGAGCACAAAGTTTAAAACGATTAAAAGCACCATTGAAAAGCTTTTTGCGGGCTGCATTTTTACGGTCACGTTTTCGTAGCCTGTAGTATCAACCTCAACTCTCGACTTGTGAGTCGGAGTGTAGATTCTGACGGTGGTTTTCATAAAGTAGACCGCATTCAGGATTGTGCTGATTGCAAGTGCAAGGAATGTGAGAAGCATCTTGTTCTTGCACTCAACGCCCGCCTCGGCAAAGAGAAGCTTGCTTATGAAGCCGCCGAATGCAGGGAAGCCTATCATGGAGAACGAGCCTACCATAAAGGTAACGCCGGCAAGCTTATTTCTGTATGCTGCACCGGTGAGGCTCAGAAAATCTCTCTTGCCGTTTGAGGCGTCTGTCAATCCGGACGCACAGATGAAGAGAAGAGATTTTGTTGCGGCGTGCACGAGAATATGATATATGCTTGCTATCATGCCGTAGGTTGTTCCCAGTCCGAAGCCCATATAAATGTAGCCGATTTGAGCAACCGAGGAATAGGCAATCATTCTTCTTATGTCGTTCTCTCTTATTGCATCTATCGAACCGAAAATCATTCCCGCAATACCGAAAACGAAAAGTACATTTACTATTTTTTCGTCACAGATTATGTCGAATCCGATCACACGGTAGAAAATCTTGATGACAAGGAAAAGATAACCCTTTGAAACAAGCGAAGAAAGAATAGCTGCCGAGGAAAGTGTGGAGTATCCGTAGGCGTCGGGAAGCCATGTGTGGAACGGAAACAGTGCCGATTTAATCGCAAGTCCCGTGACCATCATGGTTACCGATACGACAAGCGGAACATGATAGCTGCCGTTTTGAACAAGAGCGACAACAGCCTCATGGATATTCATCATCAGAAGATGACCCGTTATGCTGTAAAGCCAGCAAAGTCCGAGAAGCACAAGACCCGAACCGAGAAGGCTCATTACCATGTATCTGGCAGCCGCCTCTATATTCTTTCCGTGCTGGTTTACCATGATTAGTCCGCAAGCCGAAATTGTGTTTATCTCGATGAAAACATATGCGGTGAAAATATCATTCGTATAAACAAGGGCAAGAAGCGAGCTCAAAAGAAGATTGGCAAGAACATAGTAAAGATTCGCTTTTCCCTTTTCTATCTCCTTTTCCCTCTCGAGCGAGCCGCCAACCATGGAAAGAAGCATGATGATGCAGAAGAACAAAGCCATGATTGCCTCGAGAATTCCAACTCGAAGCTCATTTCCCCATGGTGCAGAAAATCTGCCCATTTGATACACATAGTAGTCTCCCGTCTTAATCGTGAACGCACAGACGCAAAGGCTCATAGCCGTCACGATGACCAAAAGACAGGTGTTTATTCTTCTTGCGGCTTTTCCGTTGTGCACCGCCGAAGAAATTATTCCGCCGAACATGCACATAAGTATGCTGAAGGACGGGAAGGACTGTACAAGCTCCATTATTTGCTGTCCTCCTCATTTACTATCGTGCTTATCTCATCGAGATTCAAGGTGTGATAACGGCGATAAAGTCTGATTGTGATAGACAGCATAACAGCTGAAACAGAAACCGAGACGACGATACCCGTCAGAACAAGTCCCGACGGAATCGGGTTTATGTACTTTGTCGTATCCTGAATGCCGTCGACAACTATCGGAGCAATTCTGCTCTTGATATAGCCCTGAAGTGCCAAAAAGAGATAAATTGCCGAGTCCATTATATTAAAGCCGATAATTTTCTTGATCAGATTTTTCTGAAGAAGCAGATTGCAGAAGCCTATTCCGAAAAGGATTACGGAAACTGCTATGGGATAATTTGCAAGAAGCCCTGAAAGCATATCAAAGTCCTCCTCTTCTGAACAAAGCGTAAAATGCGTACATGGTGCATGCTACCTCTATGCCGACGCAAACATCTATCGGGAAAATGATACCGCCCGAGAGAATGTTTCCGAGAGTGCCTAAAGGAATGTGGTCGTTAATTCCGTTTGCACCGCAAGTGTAGTAATATGTGCCGATTGCACCGTAGGCACACAGAGCCGTAACCTTGGCAACAGAATACACCTTCTCGTTGAGAAAGCGTCCTGTTTTCTTGAAGCCGAACGCACACACAAACAGCGTGAATGCCGCACCGAGAGTAGCTCCTCCCGAGAATCCGCCGCCCGGTGAAAGCTGACCGTTCACGATTATGTAGATACCGAAAACCATGATTATCGGCACAAGAATTTTCGCCACCGTCTGAAGAATTACATCGTTTTTCGGCTCGTAAATTCTGTCGTTGTGCTCCTCTTCCTTTTTGAGCACCTTATCGTCAAGCGCAAGCATAATCATTACGCAAACGGTTGCGATAAAAAGAACATTGGTCTCGCCGAAGGTATCGAACGCACGGTAGGTCAAAATCATTCCCGTTACGATATTAACGGAGCCCGTCTCCTGCTCTCCTGCCTCAATGTATCTTGCGGCAACCTCGTTGTTAACGGGTCTGTCGGCGTCGCCGTAGGTCGGCAATTCGCTCACACCGTAAAGAAGCATAACCACGATGAACAGGCACAGCACGACGCTGAACACCTGATATATTTTCGTGAACTCCTTAAAGCCCTTGTTGTTTCTCAGGTCAAAGGCTTTTCTGTTGGGGTCTGCGGGAGCAAGCGGCTTTCTCGGCTTTTTCTCCTCCTGCGGCTTCATCTCGAGTTCGCCGACAAAATATTCCCTCGTTCCGCTGAACCACGAAGAAAATTTATAGGAAAAGGTCTTTTTGTATTCACTGTCACTCAGCTTTCTTGCCATCTTCCTCATCCTCCTTTTCCTCGGATTCGTCACCGTTGCTTTCTATAGCATGTATTTTTTTGAGCGTCAAAAAGAAAAGTATACTCGTAACGCCCGCACCGACCGCCGCCTCGGTTATGGCAAGGTCGGGAGATTCCAGCACCATCCAAATTATGGACATAACAAGGCTGAAGCTCATAAAAATGAGTATGGTATTTAGCAGGCTCTTGGAAAAGCTTGCGCACACCGCACAAACCACCAAAAACAGCAAAAGAATAATCATGAATACCTGCATCATTCCACCTCTTTCTTCTCGTCTTCCGTCGTGCCTGTCGGCAAATCGTGCTCGTGAAGATCGAAAACCTTGTAGTGGTCGTGGTGATGCTCGTCCGTCGTCATCTCAAGTCTGGTAATAAGGTGAGAGGAAACAGGCGAAGAAAACCACAGAAAAACTATAATAATGAAAAGCTTGAGACTCGTGAAATCAAAGCCGTTGATAACTATAAGCCCGAGAAGACTGCTGCCAAGGCCAAGCGTATCGCCCATGGCTGCGGCATGCATTCTGTTCAGAACATAGTTAAACTTGAAAATGCCTATCATCTGCACGATAAAAATAAAAACTCCGAAAACAAGGAGTGCCGCTCCGATGATAAATCTAACCCATTCTACCGCGTTCATCCCGCTTCTCCTCCTTTCCGGACTTTCTCTGAATATAGACGCCCATATAAACCTTAGTGAGAACGATAACTGCCAAAAAGCTGATAAGCGCATAAATCAAACAAATATCGACAAGGTAGCCCTCTCGCATTTTAATTGCCAGAACGGCAATCGAGGTTATGACAAGCGTACCCGTCATATTCGTCGCAACAATTCTGTCCGCAACACTCGGGCCGATAACCGCCCTGACTAGGCAAAGAATTATCAAAACGGCAAGAATTATCAGAATCACCGTAAAGAAGCCTGAAACAAAGCTCATTTTTTCTTGCCCCCCTTACTCTTCTTCATAGACTCAAGCGCCCTGTTTTCCATTCTCTGAATTCTGTGCACGAAATCAGAGTCGTCCATTCCCTCGGCAAGACTTTCGTCAAGGCAATGAACCAGATACCACTCGTTCTCCATCATCACGGTGATTGTTCCGGGCGTGAGTGTGATGGCGTTTGCAAGGAAAGCTCTGCCGGCGTTGGTTTTCAGCTTGGTTCTGAAGCTTACTATTGCGGGCACAGGCTCCTCCTTTTGCGTGAGTATCATTTTAAGCACGAAATTATTTGCTTTTACAATCTCGACGACAAGCACCACGGCATAGCAAAAGCCGCTTATGAGATTTTTGTAAAGAGCTATTTCCTTCTTGATGCTGTGGTCCATAAACATACAGATAAAAGCAAAAACTCCCAATGACACAAACAAACCGAAAATGACAATCTCAAGAGTAATGTTGCCGTTAAAAATTATCCACATAACAAACAGCAGCAAATACATAAATATTCCTCCTTTATACAGAATATACTTTAAAATTCAAAAATGAAAATCCGACTTCCCGAAATCAAAGCACACGAAGCGTTTCACGGATAATTATATTTCTCCGACAAGAGCCATAACTTTATCGAATAAATATATCGAAAAAAATTATAACATCAATTTGACACAAATGAAATACTCACGGTCAAAAATTTTAATCGTTTATTAACATTTTTTACAAATTTTGAGGCATCACAGGGTAATTGTTTCGATTTGCGGAAAACATATGTTCCTGTAGTGCAAATGTAAATTTTTCTTTACAACAAGCCTATACAATATCCTGAATATCGTATGCAAAATTATGCTTTCAAGGCATGCAAAAAAGCCCCGTACCGAACTGATATGCACCCCAAAAGTTAGACACTTTTGGAGGTGCATATTTTTTATGGGCAA
>CAVKLS010000003.1:0-17386 GCA_963657025.1 bacterium
GCTTGATAACTCTTCTCTCCTTGACTCCGAAGAAAGTGACAAGCTCGGTAATGATGAATATTCCCGCAATTACAGCGGCAAGAAATCTGAAGCCGTCTCTCTCGCTTCCGCCTATTCTCGTGACGATAAGCATGGTTGTAACCGTAGGAATAGCATAGCCTACGGAAGATGCCGTTCTGCCGATAACGGAGAGATTCTCTCTGTCCGTGCCCGTCTTTGTGATGGCGGGAATCATGCTCCAGAACGGAATGTCCATAATGGTGTAAGTCATACCCCAAAGGAAATATGCGACAGTCGCCCAAATCAGAAGCGACGAACCCTTGTAGCTCTCGGGAACAGCGAACATAGCGAAAAGTACCAAAGAGTTTGTTACCGTACCCGTCAGTATCCACGGACGGAACTTTCCGATTTTCGTGTGAGTCTTCTCGACAACTATTCCCATCATCGGGTCATTGAAGGCGTCAAAAACTCTTGCCGCCATCATCATAACGCCCGTGAAAGTACCGCTTATGCCAAGAACCGTGTTGTAATAATAAAGAATAAATCCCGATACGAGCGAGTAAACCATATCCTTACCCACCGCACCGACTGCGTAACTCATCTTATCCTTAACGCTGAGTCCGCTGTTTGTGTTTGCCATTGCAATAATCCTACCTTACTTGAATTTCTGTGTGATTTAAAAGCAGATGTCCCCTCTGCAGATGGCGGACATCTACTCTTAGATTATAACACAATACCGCCGAAATACAATCGGCGGTACCTAAAATTAAATATTTAGTTGTGTCAAATCTTTCGCTTTATCAGCCGTAAGCTATTGCATTAAGTACCTGAGATGCGACACCGCCTGCAACGGAATAACCCGAGCCACCGTTTGCAACGCAAACAACAAAGGCATAAGGATAATCTGTATTTGAAGAGAATCCAACTATCCAGGCATTGGGCTCTTTGCCCTCGCCGACCTCGGCAGTACCTGTCTTTGCGCAGACCTCCCAGCCCGACGGGAACATATCGTCACCGTAATAGTTCTGAACCGTGTATCTCATAAGGTCCTTCAGTGCGCTTGCCGTAGACTCGCTCATAATCTGAGTGTTCGAGGAAAGTGCGTCAAATATGCTTGCATTTGTTACATATGGCTCCGCATAGCTTCCGCCGTTTGCAATCGCACCCATAACGGTCAAATACTGCATTGGGTTGACAAGAACGGTGTACTGTCCGATTCCTGCCCAGCCTATATCAGAATCCTTCGTGCTCTCGGTGAGGTTAATGCTTGAATCTCCCGTTGTGAAGTTAGAGAAATCAAGGCTCTTGTTGAATCCCAGCTCCTCGGCTGTTGCCATAAGCTTCTCGTAGCCAAGGTCAACCGCAAGCTGTGAGAAATACGAGTTACAGGAATACATCATTGCCTGATATATGTTTATCTCTCCGTGATAATCAAGACAGGTAACGGCATCATCACCGAAATAGGTTGTCTGATTGCAGTAATATGTTCTCGAATCCCAATCGGACAGGTTCTCAATGGCACAAGCCGCCGTGACTATTTTGAAAATAGAACCGGGGGTATAGCTTGAAGAAACCGTATTATCAACGAAAACGCCTTCGTAAGCATCGTTATCGAGAAGGTCGTCAGGAACAGCGCCGGGGTCGTAACCAGGAGCCGAAACCTTGCAGATAATCTCGCCCGTTTTGTAGTTATAAACAAGCACCGCACCGTCGTTGCCTCCAAGTGCATTGTAGGCTGTTGCGCAAACGCTTGCGTCAACGGTCAGGGTCATGTCATTGAGTCCAAGCTGCTGAAGCGGCGTGCGGTTAAGTCCCGTAAAGACATTGTAGCCGACAAGCTTACTTCTCAAAAGTGACTGAACGCTCGTGCCTATATATCCCGAGCTGTCGCCAACCGTGTGAAGCAGAGACATTCTTACGCTTTGGTCATCATTATAAATTCTCTCGCCGTTCGTGGTCGTCGCCAGAAGAACGCCGTTTCTGTCATAAATATTTCCCGTTACCGCCGTTGCGTCGTCAGCGTAAATATGGCCGTTATACGCCTGAGTTACCCAGTCCGAGCCATGCATGACAATATTGAAGCAAAGGTAACCAAAGCCGACAATAAACCCGATTAAAAGAATGTAGAGAACTACCGATCTTCTTCCAACCGTCCTCATCTGACCACTCCTTTCACATTTTTATCAAAACTTCTTATCATTCTGTATTATCTGTATCTTCTGCCGTTTCTTCCTTTATCCGAGTCGGAATAAATCTCGTCATCGTCCTCGGCATAATGTCTGCCCGGGTCAGAACGGCTGTCCTCATATCCGACATAGTCGTTCGGATCGTAGTAGGAACGGTTCTCGTCCGTGTCTACCTCCTGAGTGAAGCTCTGTTCATCCTCGAATTCGTCAAAGCCCTCATAAGGGTTTCTTCCGCGAACTCCTCGCATAAAGGCTTCCTCGTTGATATGCGGTTCATCGTCATACTCGTCGTATCCGCCGCCGTAATCATTGTAGGCATTATAATCGTTGTAGCCGTTATATCCGTTGTCTTGATTGTTTCTGTAGTTCTTGTCTTTGATATAGCTCTCACGGTTGTTTTCGAAGTAATCCTCGCCGTTCTTTCTTGCCAGAACCTTGGCACGCTTCTCCTCACGGATTTCAGCCTTAATCTGCTTTTTCTCCCTGTGGTTGGCACGCTTTGCGCCGTAGGTTCTCTCGTCGCTTGCCTTAATAAGTGCAAGCATACCCCAAACGGACATCATACTCGAACCGCCCGAGCTGATGAACGGAAGCGTAACGCCCGTCATCGGCAAAACATCCGTCGTACCGAAAACATTCAGACACATCTGGAAAACCAGTATGCCTGCCGCCGCAGATGAGCAAATCGAATAGAGCGTCGAGCGGCTTCTTGAAACATCACTTCTTGTGTACATGATGAGAAGTGCAATGGCAAAAAGCACCGTGAAGCTCATGAGCATTCCCTGCTCCTCGGAAAGCATTGCGAAAACAAGGTCGGAATCGCCTGCCGCAACAAAGTGCAGATAGCCTCTTCCGAGTCCCATTCCGAACAAGCCGCCGCTTGCGATATAGGTGAGTGCTCTCGTCTGCTGATAGCCGAGGGAATCGTTGATGTGACTCCAGACGTGAAGCCAGCCTGCAAAACGCTGTGCAACATACGGCTTAAAGGAAATTATCATAACAACGCCGAGCACGGCAACCGCAAGAATGAGTGCGATTGTACGAATTGAGCCCGAACGCATGAATGCGATGACAAGGAAGCCCGCAAAGAATATGCAAGCCGTACCGAAATCTCGCATGATGAAAAGACATCCGAGACATGCGCCGCCAAAGACGATAAACTCCGTGATGTTCTTTTTGGTCTGCAAATGGTCAAGTGTACTTGCTCCGACAACGATGAAAATTATCTTGATAAGCTCCGACGGCTGAATGCTTATCGGGCCGATAAAGATCCAGTTTTTCGAACCGTTAAGCTCCGTGCCGAGAACAAGGTTGATTGCAAAAAGAAGCAGTGCTCCGCCAGCAAGCCACAGGCGGTATTTTGTCACTCGGTCACTGTCCTCAAGAAAAATGAGAAGTGCCGAGAACAGCACGATACCGATAATCATTGCGATTATCTGCGTGAGAACACCGTCGGCATCCTCACCCGTCAACAGCATGATTCCAATGCTTGAAAGAAGAAGTCCCACCGTTTCCAGCTCAAAGGTCGAGCGGTGAAGCATCCTCGTGCTGAAGAAATAAAATACCCACGTGAGAAGAAACAGTGCCACAAAGGATGTGAGCGGCGCAAAGGTGAGTTCTCCCGTTCCGAACATAAGCTGGATTGTGAGAGAAATCTGCACCAAGGTGACCATAAAGAGAAGTGATGTCGGCGAAGCGGCTGTTTTCATAAAGCCCGTGAACATCTTTCTTCTCTGCTTTGCGGGAATATCGCTCTTGTCAAGCTCAAGCTCCGTTGTGCCGATTCTGATGACATCGCCCAAAGCGACAAGTTTTCTTCCCTCGATTTTCTCTCCGTTTACATAGGTGCCCGCTTTAGACTCCGAGTCGCAGACAAACCAACCCTCGTCTCTTCTGAGAAGAACGCAGTGATCTCGGCTTATACTCTGGTCGGGAATGAAAATATCACAGGTTCTCGCTCTTCCGATTGAGTTCTCCCAATAGAGAATCGGAAATTTTCTGCCCGTTGATATTTCCGTGAGCATAAGCACGGGGTCATATCGTCTGAGCCCTTTTTTGAAGCTGGTGTAGCATCGCCAAACAACGAGAAGTGATATAAGCGGAGTAATCACTCTCAGGGCGAGCATCGCATATTGTATGTATGAGCTGCTCACCAGCTTGGTAACATATTCCATATTTTTCGTCCTAACGTCTTATTTGATTTCTGAGATTTCTCCGAGCTTCTTGTAGATAGAGCCTGCCGGAACAAAGCCTCTTACCATAGAAAGCGGATATACTCTCGAGCCTCTTCCGATAACGGTGCCCGGGTTCATTACGGTGTTGCAGCCAATCTCAACATTATCGCCGAGCATTGCGCCGAACTTTCTCATGCCTGTCTCAACCTTTTCGTCGCCGCATTTGATTGTGACATTCGTCTTGTCCTGCTTGACGTTCGAAGTGATAGAGCCTGCTCCCATGTGAGATTTGAATCCGAGAACGGAATCACCGACATAGTTGTAGTGCGGAACCTGAACATTATCGAAGATGATTACGTTCTTAAGCTCTGTGGAATTTCCGACTACGCAGTTATCGCCTACAAGAGCATTGCCTCTGATGAAAGCACCCGGTCTCACCTCTGTTTTGTGACCGATGATGCACGGGCCCGCAATGTAATTATTCGGATAAATTTTTGCGTCCTTGGCAATCCAAACATTCTCGCCGTGCTTTTCGTACTCGTCGGCTGAAAGCTGTGCGCCCACTTCAAGAATGAAAGCTCCGATTTCGGGGAGAACCTCCCACGGATACTCGTGCTTTTCGAGCAAGCTTTTTGCTTTTGTGTGGCTTAGGTCATACATAGCCGATATTTTCATATTTTCCTTCATATATCAATTCTCCTTAAATATAGATTTACATAAAAATACAGATTAATCTTAACACCAAGGGGCTTTTTATTCAAGCAAAGCTTTTGTTAACTTTATTCCGCCACAATATATGAACAAAAGAAAAAGCGGCTGAAAGGTAAAAGCTACCGTTCAGCCCTGTTTTGGTTTATTCTGAATTTTTAATGAACCTGAACCACCGTCAGCCAGTAAACAATCCAAACGACTATTCCGCCGAGTGCACCGATTATCGAGATTGCAAGTCCGATTTTCGCCTGTTTTTCCTCTGTTTCGGTTCTGTCCATAAGGTGCTTTTGAAGAGTTCTGAGCGCAAAGTAAATTCCGAGTGCACTGAGCAAAACGCCGAGAAAATCAAAGCTTTGCGTAAAAACAAAAAGTATTGTGAAAATTATTCCGACTATTCCTAAAATTATCGAGCCTAATGCCATTTTATCTTCCTACCTAAATAATCAATATGTAATTCCCACCGGAGCAAACGTAACATCTGTCCCATAAGGGGAAGTACGCCATAAATTATAGTTTACCTGAAAAATCTTGTCAAGCACGACAAAAAGGCAGCCCGTCGGACTGCCTTAATCGTTTCTAACAGCTGAAATTACTTAATCGGAACAATCTTGTCCTTGCCGCCCATGTACATTCTAAGCGGCTCCGGAATCTTAACGGAACCGTCCTCGCAGAGATTGTTCTCGAGGAATGCGATAAGCATTCTCGGAGGTGCAACAACCGTGTTGTTGAGTGTGTGAGCAAGATACTTCTTGCCGTCCGCACCCTTAACCTTGATGTTAAGTCTTCTTGCCTGAGCGTCACCGAGGTTTGAGCAAGAGCCGACCTCGAAGTACTTCTTCTGTCTCGGAGACCAAGCCTCAACGTCACAGGACTTAACCTTGAGGTCTGCGAGGTCGCCTGAGCAGCACTCAAGCTGTCTTACGGGGATATCCATGCTTCTGAAAAGGTCAACCGTGTTCTTCCAGAGCTTCTCATACCACATTTTGGAATCTTCCGGCTTGCAGATGACTATCATCTCCTGCTTCTCGAACTGATGAATTCGATAGACGCCTCTCTCCTCGATGCCGTGTGCACCCTTCTCCTTACGGAAACACGGAGAATAAGAAGTGAGCGTCTTGGGGAGCTTCTCCTCAGGAGTCTCGGAATCGATGAACTTACCGATCATAGAGTGCTCGCTTGTTCCGATAAGGTAAAGGTCTTCGCCCTCAATCTTGTACATCATAGCATCCATCTCAGCAAATGACATAACGCCCTCAACAACTCTTCTTCTGATCATGAAAGGCGGTACGCAGTAGGTGAAGCCTCTGTCAATCATAAAGTCTCTTGCATAGGAGATAACCGCGCTGTGAAGTCTTGCGATGTCGCCCTGAAGATAATAGAATCCGTTACCGGCTACATCTCTTGCGGCATCAAGGTCAATTCCCTCGAATCTGTCCATTATGTCTGTGTGATAAGGAATCTCGAAATCAGGAACAAACGGCTCGCCGAAACGCTCTACCTCAACGTTCTCACTGTCATCCTTACCGATCGGAACAGACGGATCGATGATGTTCGGAATGACCATCATAATTTCCTTAACCTTGCCCTCGAGCTCTGTCTGGAGTGCCTCGGCAGCTGCAAGCTCGTCGCCCTGTGCCTTAACCTGAGCCTTGACCTCCTCAGCCTCAGCCTTCTTGCCCTCCTTCATAAGTCCGCCAATCTGCTTGGAGAGGCTGTTTCTTGACTGTCTGAGGTTATCAGCCTTCTGCTGAGCCTCTCTTCTCTGTCTGTCAAGCTCGATTACCTCATCGACAAGCGGGAGCTTCTTATCCTGAAACTTGTTGCGGATGTTCTGCTTAACAATCTCGGGATTTTCTCTTAAAAACTTGATATCTAACATGATTACCTCCGAATTCGTTTTACGAAATAATTTTTTACAATAAAAAAGGACCATTCTCCTCTAATTCCTAAAGAATTATGGGACGAAATGATCCGCGTTGCCACCCATATTGGAAAATAAATTTTCCCACTCGTGTATTAAATTGGGGCTCGGAAAACGGAACACCTGCTTCAGCCGCCGACTCGCACCGAACGCCGACTCTCTTAAGACCCACACAGGCTTATTTTTCTTCACAGCCGCATTATGATTATAACAAAAACTCTCAAAAAAGCAAGTGCTTTTTCATCTCTCAAGCTCTCTTGCCTTTTCCTCGTCCTTTTTTACATAGACGCCGTTTCTGTAAAATTTAGCCAAAAGCTTTTTTGCCTCGGGATATCCCATTTCTGCCGACTTTTTAATCGGCTCAAGCGCCTTAACGCCGTTTTGCACTCCGCATTTTATGAATATCTCATATCCCTCGTCATATAATTTTTTCGCAAGCTTAATATTCTCCATAAGCCCTCCGTTGCCTTTGCAGCCTTCAAAACTTACATGAAATCGCAGAAACCCCACCTCTATGAATGGGGACTTCTGCTCTGTCACATAAATTTTCATCAATCGTTATTCTGATAAAGATTTCTGATTCTTCTTTTCTTATAGTCTTCGATTCTCTCGCTCACGATATCTTCCACATTTTTGTAGCTTATCATATAAGCAAGCTTCTCTGCCGACTCAATAGGAAAATCATCCTCTTCCACCCACTCGGCAAGAACAGATGACAAAATTCTTCTGAAATAATCGTGTCTTGCGTAAGAAAGGAACGAACGGGAATCCGTAAGCATACCGACAAACGAACCGATATACGAGGTTTCAGCCATATTTCTGAGCATTTCCTCAATTCCCCGTTTGTGGTCGCAGAACCACCACGCCGCACCGGGCACAACCTCACGAAAGCTGCCGCAAATTGATGAAAGCTCAGCATTCATCTGCGGATTCAGAGTATATATAATCGTTCTGGGAAGCTTATCTTTTTTGCAAATTGTGTCAAGATAATTTATCAGAGATTTTCCGCTCACGGCGTCTGCAATGCAGTCTCCGCCGACATCTCTGCCACGCTCCTCAAAAAGCTTTGAGTTCACATTTCTTGCCGCAGCCAAGTGAAGCTGCATGGTAATATTCTTATTTTTGTACTCACCCGCAAGAAAATTAAACATATATCCTATGTAAACATCCTTTTCGGCGTCGGATATTTTTTCTCCCTTAAGTGCTCTCCAGAAAACGTCGCTTGCCTCCTCACGGGAGTAGACCCTTGTCGGAAAATCCTCTATTCCGACATCGGAAAAGCTGCAGCCCATATCGCAAAAATCATCTATGCTCATTCTTATGACCATGCGAAGATTTTTCATCGAATTGATGAGGACGCCGTTTCTGTCACCGAATTTCTTGATATAGCCGACAAAATCGGGAGACTGAATATTAAGAAGATTATCCGGTCTGAAAGCAGGCACAACCACAGTATTAAAGGATTTGTCGGCTTTCAGCTTCACGTGCCATTCGAGCGAATCGGCAGGGTCGTCCGTCGTGCAAATGTACTTGACATTTGACATTTCAATCAGCTTTCTGGGTGAAAGAGCGTTTTCTTCGATGTATTTTGAAGCCGCATCATAAATTTCGTCGGCAGTATCTGCGTTCAGCTCCGTTTCGATTCCAAAGTAACGGGAAAGCTCCATTTTACTCCAGGCATAAAGCGGATTTCCGCCTGCCGTCGACACAACCTCTGCGTACTTTTTGAACTTCTCACGCCAGCTTTTGTTTCCCGTGATATACTTCTCGTCAACACCTGCCTGGCGCATAAGTCTCCATTTGTAGTGGTCGCCGCCGAGCCACATTTCACCGATGTTCGAGAATACCTTATCCTCGTAAATCTCTTTCGGACTTAAATGGCAGTGATAGTCGAGTATCGGAAGCTCTTTTATGCTGTTATAAATTTCCTGTGCCGTTTCGCTTTTCAGCAAATAATTTTCTTTCATTGTGTTTACCCTTGAACGATAAATATGCCTTGTTAAAATTAGACAGACGCTCTGCTTTACCTTGAGGAAGCAGAGCGTCCTTTCGATTGCTCTTAGATTATAATCCTTTTCACAGTGAATAAGTATATATTTTTCTTACAAAAACAAGGCTCCTGATTTGTGCGATATGATAGCACAGACCATAATTACATATAGTGGTATTTAGCAGGCTTGTCGGCAACCTTATCGATAAAGTCCTTGAGCCTCTTGTCATAAGCCGCCTTTGCAGCCTCCAAAAAGGCAGGCTCTGCGTCCTTTTCACCGATAAGCTCCAAAAGATACTTGCAGAAGTTCGGATTATTGGTGAGAATCGGGCCAACAAGGTAAGTGCCCATAAAATTATGGTCGTGCCAGCCCTCTCCCTTGGTATCGAGATTCATTCCCATTCCCTTTTTAATCTCAAAGAGATACGGAAAATCCTTATTTTCAGGGTAGCACTGAGTGAACTGCGTCTTAAAGCCCATTATCTGCATATCGCCGAACGTGACAAGCTCCTCGCTGTTATGGCGGTGATACATATCTCTCTTGGCATAGTATGGATAAAGTCCCACTGCCTCGATTTTGTGTCCCTCTCCGTCGTCGATATATTCTCCGAGAACCTCGAGCGCATTTCCCGTGAAAAGAAAAGCAAGACCGCCGTCGATTTTCTCTTTAATTTCTTTCTTGTACGGCTTAAGTCTGTCGATAACAAGCTGCTGGGTGTTCTCCGTCATGGGGCCCATGTAAACAAGGCTCATTTTCTCAGTCAAAAACTTAGGCTTATCGTTAAGCTTTGTAAAAATAAACTCTGCGTCTGGTAAAGTTTTCTGAAGATATCTTACGTTTGCACTGTCACCGAAAAGATTGCAAAACTCCGGAAACAGAACCTCTATTCTTGTGTCAGCCATTGTTTGCCTCCTTCTCAGCCTTTTCAATCAGGTATTTTTCAGCGTCGTTTGAAAGTCCTATCGTGTATACATCGTAGAACACAACGAAGGTATCGCATTTCTTCATATCGGCTTTTTCAAGCACCTTCATGTTGTCCTCACAGTGAACGATTTTTTCGTCGGGAACTCCCGCAAGCAGAAGTCTCAGATGAACATCCTCATGTCTTGCGCCGCCGACTAAAATCTGCTTGATGCTGTCGTCGTTCAAAAATTCAAAGTCCGTGTCATAAAGCCATGCGGTATTCTCAACGGAGCTTGCCGCATCAAAGTGGTCGTCAAGATAGAGCACAACGCCCTTGTTTCCCGCCATATTCTTTGTGTTTTCCATGGCTCTCGAGCAGGCAACGGGGTTTTGTCCCTTAGCCAGATGTCTGATAAATGTCTTTCCCGCCGCTTTCTTCTCGGATAGACGGGATTTATCTATCTGCTGTCCGTCAAAGGCTTTCTTGATTTCCTCGTTTGAAAGTCCGTACTCGGAGAGTATCGCAATAGCCAGAATCTGGTTGTAAATATTAATCGGAAGCGGACTTAAAAGCTTCATATCAACCTTCTCGCCTTTAATCTCCGTGTGCAGAATATTTTTCTCGGTATCAGCCGCCAAAACTCTGTACTCGGGAGTTGGATTTTTATATCCGCACTTCTCGCAGTGGAATTTTCCGATGTGGTGGTATCTCGTGAAATCATAGGTAAGCTCGGTGTGGCAATTCGGACAATAAGCACCGTCACGCACGATATTGTGAGTTTCCTTGTCCTCAAATGAAAGGCGGTCGATTCCGAAGTAGACTCGCTTGTTGTTTCTCTTCAGTGCCTGAGACTGCGGGTCGTCGGCATTGATAATCAGCTTTGTTTCATCGGGGATATTTTTCTCGAGAATATTACAGATAAATTCCGTGTGTGCGTTTCTCTTGAAAGAATCTCTGAAAATATTCGTGATAGCAAGCACATCGGGCTTCATGTTTGGGAAAACTCTGAGCGAGCTTCTCTCGTCCACCTCGAACATGGCAAAATTCTTCTTTGGCTTGCCGAAAAATGTCGAACCGGCAATAAGCGACGATGCAAGTCCCGTCGGAACATTCGAGCCCTCTCGGTTGCAGACAAAGTCCTCGCCTCGCTTCTCGAGTATATCCTCAACCATATTTGCAACAGTGGTTTTTCCGTTTGTACCCGTCACGCAGAATATTTTCTTCGGCTTCTCTATTCTTCCGATGAAATCGGGGCAAAGAATAATCGCCCACGAACCGGGCATACTCGTGCCCTTTCTCTTTATAAGCTTAAGAACCCCAGCTGTGCCCTTGGCAAACCACAAGGATCCGTAGTATCTCAAATTTCTCTTTCCTGCCATTATCATTTCTCCTTTATTGAATTTAGAGCTTTTGGCTATGGCTAATCATAACACCAAATCATCAAATTGGCAAATGCATTTGCGTCAAAACAAAAGCGAAGGCACTTTATGTGCCTCCGCCGTTAATTTTGTTTAGCTTTTAGCAGAACGGATTCTCCGTCTTGTAGAGCATGCCCTTCGGCTGGTTGAATGCAATGTCACCGATTCCGAGGAACTTGAATACCTCGAAGAGAGTCTTTCCGCAGTGCTTGAATGCTACTGCACCGTGATGCGGATATCTCTTCTGAACGAGTACATGGCGATAGAATCTGCCCATCTCCGGAATTGCGAAAATGCCTATGCCGCCGAATGAACGTGTAGCAACGGGAAGAACCTCACCCTGTGCAATATATGCTCTGAGAACCCCCTCGCTGTCGCACTGAAGTCTGTAGAATGTGATATCGCTTGCGGCAATATCACCCTCAAGAGTACCTCTTGTGAAGTCAGGCTCGCTTCCTGCCGGCTCGAGAAGTCTGTGCTGAATGAGCTGGTACTTGACCGCTCTGTCCTCGCACATCTTGCAGGACGGTGTGTTTCCGCAGTGGAAGCCCATGAATGTATCTGTAAGCTTGTAATCAAACTTGCCCTTGATGTCCTCGTCATAAATATACTGCGGAACAGAGTTATTTATATCGAGAAGTGTGACTGTGTCGCCCGAAGCACAAATTCCGATGTACTCGGAAAGTGCACCGTAAATATCAACCTCGCAGGAAACAGGAATTCCTCTTGAAGCAAGACGGCTGTTTACATAGCAAGGCTCAAATCCGAACTCGCTCGGGAATGCGGGCCAGCACTTGTCGGCAAATGCAACATACTTCTTTGCTCCCTTGTGATTCTCTGCCCAGTCGAGAAGTGTGAGCTCGAACTGTGCCATTCTCTCGAGAAGCTCGGGATAGTACTTGCCCTCGCCCATCTCCTTAGCCATATCCTCGCAAACGGCAGCGATTCTCTCGTCGCCAGCGTGCTCACGGTAAGAAACAAGCAAATCAAGCTCGCTGTTCTCCTCAATCTCAACTCCAATCTCATAAAGTCCCTTGATAGGAGCGTTGCAAGCGAAGAAGTCCTGCGGACGCGGGCCGAATGTGATAATCTTCAAATCCTTCAAGCCGAGTATTGTTCTTGCGATTGGCAGATAGTCTGCAATCATATCGGCAATTTCCTCTGCCGTTCCGACAGGATACTCAGGGATATAGCCCTTCAGGTGTCTCATACCGAGGTTGTATGAGCAGTTGAGCATTCCGCAGTAAGCGTCGCCTCTGCCGTTAATCATGTCGCCGTCGCCCTCTGCAGCCGCAACAAACATGCACGGGCCGTCAAAGTACTTTGCGATGAGTGTTTCGGGTGTCTCGGGGCCGAAGTTTCCGAGGAACACAACAAGAGCGTTCACGCCCTCGTTCTTGACCTCCTCAAGAGCCTTCTGCATATCCTTCTCATTTTCGACTGTGGTCTTTGCTTCGTAAATATCAAGTGATTTCTGTCCGCAAGCCTTCACAATGTTGGCTCTTCTTGTTTCGGACAAAGCAATCGGAAAGCAGTCACGGCTGACCGCAATAATTCCAAGCTTTACATTTGGTATATTCTGCATGAAAAATTCCTCCCTTTTAAAGTCTTCATTCAAGACTAATCATACAACTGAATGATACAATATATTTGTATCAAATTCAAGAAAGCAATATAAAAAAGTCCCTCATAAGAAGGACTTTTTTGCTGTATTGATTACTGTTGATTATTCGCTCCGAAGAGTTTGTCAGATTGTGAGAATTTTAATCTTTCCGTCCTCGGCTGTTATGCTTACGCCGCTGAGCTCATCCTCACCGCGTGTGACGATTTCTGTCGTGATTGCGTCCTCAACCTCACGGCGGATATTGTTGCGAAGGTCTCTTGCGCCGCTCTTTCCGCCTATGCTCTTCTCGGCAAGAAGTCTGTATGCCTCGTCTGAGCATGAAAGCTTGATTCCTCTCTCGGAGAGAGAACCGACATATTCGCCTATCATAAGCTTTGCTATCTTCTCGAAGTCATTGACATCAAGCGGTCTGAATACGACAACCTCATCGACACGGCTTAAGAATTCGGGTCTTAAGAACTCACGAAGTCCCTTCATTGCCTTGTCTCTTGAGATATCCTCTGCGGTATTGCCGAAGCCCAAAAGCGTTTCCTTTGAGTTGGAACCCGCATTTGACGTCATAACGATAACGGTGTTCTCGAAGTTTACCGTTCTGCCGTGTGCGTCGGTAATTCTTCCTTCATCAAGAATCTGAAGAAGAATATTCATAACATCGGGATGAGCCTTCTCAATCTCATCAAAAAGAAGAACGCTGTACGGTCTTCTTCTGACCTTCTCTGTAAGCTGACCCGCCTCATCATAACCGACATATCCCGGAGGCGAACCGACTATCTTGGAAACAGAGTGCTTCTCCATGTACTCGGACATATCAAGTCTTATGAGCGTTTCGGGTGAATCGAAAAGCTCGCTTGAAAGAACCTTGACAAGCTCCGTCTTTCCCGTGCCTGTCGGGCCGACAAAGATGAAGGATGCGGGATGTCTTCTCGGAGAAATCTGAACTCTCGAGCGTCTGATGGCGGCACTGATTGCCTTGACTGCCTCGTCCTGACCGATAATCTTCTGTGAAAGTGCGTCCTCAAGGTGAGCCAGCTTTCCAAGCTCGGACTCCTGAACCTTTGAAGCTGGGATGCCCGTCCAAAGCTCAATGACACGGGCTAAGTCAGCCTCGGTGACCTCGGCGTTGATTTTGTCTGCGTCTATATCGTCGACCTTCTTCTGAAGTGTGGTAACGTTATATTTCTGTTCGGAAATAGCCTCGTAGTTCTTATCCTCGGCATTCTCAAGCTTCTCAAGCTTTTCCTTGCCGCGGTTCAATTCCTCAACGGCATTGTCGTACTCGACAAGATACTTGTTGCGAAGTGAAGCACAGGTGCAAGCCTCGTCAAGAAGATCGATTGCCTTATCGGGAAGGAATCTGTCGTTGATGTATCTCTCGGACAGCGTAACAACTCTTCTTGCAATCTTCTCGCTTACCTTGACTCTGTGGAAGCTCTCGTAGTAGCCCTTGATTCCCATGATAACCTCGACCGCATCGTCAATTGACGGCTCGGCAACGGTAACAGGCTGGAATCTTCTCTCCAAAGCGGCGTCCTTCTCGATATACTTTCTGTACTCGTTAAAGGTTGTCGCACCGATTACCTGAATTTCTCCACGGGAAAGTGCGGGCTTCATGATGTTTCCTGCGGACATATTGCCCTCGGCATCGCCTGCGGAAACGAGTGAATGAACCTCATCGATAAAGAGAATGATATTTCCGTCCTCTTTGACCTCGTCAATAAGGCTCTTTATTCTCTTCTCAAACTGTCCTCTGAACTGTGTGCCGGCTACAAGTGCCGTCATATCAAGAAGCTGAATTTCCTTGTTCTTTAATTTGCTCGGAACATCGCCCCTTGCGATTCTGAGTGCAAGACCCTCGGCAACAGCGGTTTTACCAACGCCGGGCTCACCGATAAGGCATGGGTTGTTCTTTGTTCTTCTCGAGAGAATCTGAATTACTCTTTCTGTTTCTTTCTCTCTTCCGATTATGTTATCAAGCTCGCCGTCTCTTGCTCTTCTCGTGAGATCCGTGCAGAAAAGCGGGATTGTCTTTCTCTTCTTCTGATTTTTGCTTGCTTTGTCGGTTTTCTTCGTCTTTTCTTCCGTCTTTTTTCCGTCGGAATTCATTCCGAAAATCTGCTGAATCGGAAGCGACTGAGTTCCGCCTGGGAAAAATGCGTCAAGCGCATTCTCGTCGCCGTTCTCGATATCCTCAAAGATATTGCTCATTTCGTCGCTCATCTCGTCAAGCTGATCGTCCGTAATGCCCATTCTGTCCATCATAGACTTCACGGGGCCTATGTTAAGTTCCTTTGCACATTTTATGCAATAGCCGACAGAATCCTGACCGTTCATGCTCTGTGACACGAAGACTACCGCAGGTCTCTGCTTGCATCTGCAGCACATTACCATAATTCTTCTCTTTCCTTTCCTTAATTTGAATATATTTAGATTAAGAAGTTGTAATCAATATTGTAAAAATATCATAACATTAATTTCGATTTAAGTTGTGAACAAATCTGAAATTTAATTATTTGCCGAGGTTCCCTGTGGATTCACCTCTTTTTTTGCCTTCATCTCTTCCTTGAGATTGATTGCGTCCGCCTCGTCCTTACTGTCAAGCTTGGTCAAATAAACCTTGAGGTAACCGACAGCGGAATATGTCATCATGACGGCGGTTAAAAACAGAAGACAGTTAGATACCACGTTAAATGTATGCTCGGGAACTGCGATTATCTCCATGAGGAAAATCACTCCTGCGGAAATATAGAACATGACCGTAGCTACCTTTCCGAACCAAAGCGAAGCACCCGGTTTTCTCTTCTTATGACCTATAAGATAAATTCCGCAGACGAGCATGGAGAGCTCCTTCACGAGGAAAAGTATCAGAAACGGGCAAATTGCCGGAAATCTGATTGCAAGGCAAAGCGCAACGGTAACCTGAGTTATCTTATCCGCAAAAGGATCGAGAATTTTTCCTATTTCGGTAATCTGATTGAATTTTCTTGCGATAAAGCCGTCAAGACAGTCAGATATTCCCGATAAAATAAGAAGTGCAATTGCCTGGTAGGTCTGTCCCTTTATGAAGAAGTAAGCAAAGAACGGCACAATGACTATTCTTATCACAGACAACAGATTTGGAATTGTCAAATTCTTATTGATTGATTTATTTACCGACATTATTCACCTCAAATTCTCTAATCAAAAATCCATTCAAACGGATTTGCATCGGAAACAGTCTCATAGATTATCGAGCTGTCCACCGCCGCATTTACTTTACTCTGCATATCAGCCGACATCATCGGTCTGAAGAACTGCACTGCTCCGAGCACAATCCAGATGACGACCGCCCCCGCAAGAAATCCGAACACTGCGCCGAAAAGCGCATTAATCTGCTTGAGAACGGGAAGCTCAAAAAGTCCCGACAAAAGCTTCACAAGCACCTTTATTATAATCATCATAAGCATGAATATAATAATTATGCAGAAAACCTTGATTATTCCGATTAAAAACGGACTTATTGCGGTTTCCACCGCCGCAGCCGCATTTTTTGAGCCGCTTTGCACAGCCTCGCTTACGGTTTGCTCGGTGATTCCGTTCTCGGAAAGCCACCTGATAACAAATGTTGGAAGTGACGAGAAGTAGCTTGTTGCGTCGCCCGAATTCACCGCCATTGCCGCATTTATCTTTGTGATAACGCTTTGACGGAAAAAGCTGTTATATACTGCCGAAGCCACCTTGCCGCCGACTGCCGCCGACACAAAAGCCGCCGCAATGGAGCCTACAAACTCACCCAGCGAACGGATGATTCCGTTTTTTGCTCCGAATATAACAAAAAGTGCTATCACTACAACGATGATTATATCAAGTATATAATTCATTAAATAACCCCCTTTTTCGTCTTCGTGTTATTCGTATATTTTCTTTATTCTGCCGCCGATTCCTCGCTTGATTCAGCGGTATCGTAAGCCTGTGATTCTTCCGAATCGGAGATTCCGTCGCTTGTTTCTGATTCTTCACCCGATAATGCATCATCCGATGAAATCTCCTCGGAGCTCTCGCTGCTCGGTTCGTCTGTGACACTCGGTGCCGCAGT
Source organism: bacterium (assembly GCA_963657025.1). Lineage (GTDB taxonomy): Bacteria > Bacillota > Clostridia > Oscillospirales > Acutalibacteraceae > SIG603. The sequence goes on from CAVKLS010000003.1 coordinate 17,002, forward strand.
TTCCGACGGCGTCTCGGTCGGCTCAGCCTCAGGTGCCTCAGTCGGTTCCTCGCTTGCCTCCGGCTCGCTCGGGTCGTCCAGAACAATCAGATGAATTTCCCTTCCGCCAAGCACATAGACATTGCCCGAACGCTGTATCGCACATGCCTTGGAGTCGCTGCCCGCATCGCCCACGCCGACAAGCTCGAGTGAGCTCTGGCTGTATTCGTAAATATTGCTTCCCGCAAGAACGGCAACCTGACTGCCGACAGCGGAAATCGAGACAATTCTCGATGAAAGGTCAAGGGTTTTCGCTTCTCCCGTTCCCGAGAAAACCAAAAGAGTGGAAGCTCCCGAATGAGCATAGCCCGAAATCGAGAGATATGCCTTTCCGTCCGCAAAAGCG
>CAVKLS010000003.1:17396-25558 GCA_963657025.1 bacterium
GACTTTCCCTCAAAGCTGTGCTCCGTAAACGAGCCGTCGCTTGTTCCTGTCGCTATGCCCTCGTCACCGACAGCATAAATGGTCTTTCCGCTCCAGTAAATCGAGGTGACAAAGTTGCCCGCAAAGACATACTGCGAAACAGGCTCTTCACTGTCAAAGCGAAGCACCACAATTCTAGTGTAAGCTTCACCGAGGCTTGTGTAAACGCACGCCACGGCGCACATGTCCCCACTGTCGTTAAAGCTTACCGCCGACGCGTAGTCGGACGAGAATTTGTATGTATACTGCAAATCGCCCTTATCGGAATAAATCTGCACCTGAGAGGAATAATCCGTCGGGAAAGACGCCAGCGCAATTTTTCCCGATGAGGAGATATCGGCAGCTATAATCTTGTTGTCGCTCTTGTACGAGGTTTTCTTTCCGGATGAGCTTACCGTGCTGTAAGAAGTGCCGCCGCAGTCGTAAACTACATACTCGCCGCCGTTCTCTCTTACGGCAGGAGAAGAGTACGAATGCGGAACGGAGAACTTTTGCTTTCCCGTCGAGTCCACGACAGTGAGTGCCGTGTTGCTCAGCGTGACGATATTGCCGTCAACTGAGAAAAAGTCTCCAGAGCCGATGTCGCTTCCCGTCAGGCTTACGGGATAGCCGTCTCCCGTGCCCGTGCCCATGAAGGCAATCTTTATTTTGGCTAAAACATCGCTTGCCGTCATTCCCGTACTTCTCATCATGTACACAAAGACGCCGACAAAAAGTGCCAGAACAAGCAGAATGATAATCAAAATCTTTTTTCTTCCGGCTTTGCTATCTTTATAAACCGTGACAATCTCAGGCGAGGTATCCTCGTCCTCCGTCACAATATTATCGTCATCGCTGTCATAATAGCCCGAGCCGCTTCTCTCACGGATTATTACCTCTTCGACCTTTTTTTCGTGTCTTAAATGTTTGCCTCTTGCCATTTTATCCTTCTTCTAATCAAATGATAGAGATGCTTTCAATCTCTTTTTTGTCGTAAAAAACACGGTTGAGATAAAGTCCGCACGGCTCGGCTGTCGGCCCTGCCGCCTTTCTGTCCCTTTTTTCGAGTATTCTCGGAATATCCTCGGGGACAAATTTTCTTTGCTGAACCCTTAGGAGAGTTCCGAGCATTATTCTCACCATGTTGTAAAGAAAACCGTCGGCAGCCACGCTGAAAATCACCATGTCGCCCTCACGCCTGACCCCTGCGTTATAGACGGTTCTGGTCATATCGCCGAGCTTTCTTGCGTCAAGCGTGCAAAAAGATGTGAAGTCATGCGTTCCTATGTAGTGCTTTGCCGCTTCATCCATAAGCTTCTCGTCAATCGGATACCAGTAGTGAAGTGCCCGTCCGTCAAGGAAAGGATTTCTCACCTCTTTGTTCCAGATGATATATTCGTATTCCTTTCCTAAGCAAGAATATCTTGCGTGAAAATCGTCTGCAACGGTTTCCACGGAAAGGCAAGCCATAAAGCTTGGGAAGAAGTGGTTTAACGCACTTCTAAGCCTTTCGTTTGTCACAGGGGTGTCCACATGCATGCTTATGCAGAACACTCTCGCATGAACTCCCGCATCGGTTCTCGAGCAAGCCTTTATATCGGGACATGCTCCGAGAATTTTCGCTATTGATTCCTGAAAGCACTGCTGAACCGTCAGAGCATTTTCCTGAATCTGCCAGCCGTGAAATCTCGATCCGTCGTATGATATCTTAATGAGTATGTTTCTTTCCATTATCTGACTATTTTCGGTAAGCTGATATTAAGCACCACAAAAACTGCCAGAAAAGCCACACAGCCGACAATGGTAAAAATATCCTCTTTCGAAATCTTGAGTATTTTCATCTTGGTTCTGCCCTCGCCGCCGGTGTAGCAACGGGACTCCATTGCTGTGGCAAGGTCAAAGGCTCTTCTGAAAGCGGAAACAAAAAGCGGAATGAGAACGGGTATGAGTGCCTTGATTCTCTGCATGATTCCGCCGCTTTCCATGTCTGCTCCTCTTGCCTTCTGAGCCGACATGATTTTATCGGTTTCCTCCAAAAGCGTGGGAACAAAGCGAAGCGCAATGGTCATCATCATCGCAAACTCATGAACGGGAACCTTAATCTTTGCAAGCGGCTTCAGAAGTCTTTCTATCGCATCCGTAAGCTGGGTCGGAGATGTTGTGAACGTGAGCACCGACGAGACAAAGATAAGTGCGATGATTCTCACGGCTATGAGCACCGAGTTCATAATGCCGTTCATGGTTATTTTCAGCTTCCAGATCTGCACAAGCGGCTCGCCCGTGCCGTAGAAAAGGTTGATAACCACGGTGAATGCGACAATGAAAAGTATAGGCTTAAGCGACCGAATATAGGTCTTTGCTGGAACCTTGGACGCCGCCATAGAGGCAACAACAGCCGCATAAACCAGTGCAATGCATGCAAAATTCTTACTGCAAAACGTGAGCACGATGAAATAAATCGTGAGAACTATCTTCAGTCTCGGGTCCATCCTGTGAATGTAGGATTTCGCCGGGAAATACTGACCGAAGGTTATATCCTGAAGCATCAGCCGTTACCTCCCTTTCCGATATATTGCTTAAGTATGGGAACCAACTGACCGAGAGCGTCGTCCACCTTGAGCGTGCCCTCGTCGACATCAAGCCCCATAGCCTTCAATTTCTGCATAATGTGAGTAATCTGCGGTATTTTAAGTCCCATCTCACGAAGCTTGTCTCCCTTTGAGAAAACCTCTCTTGTCGGCTCGAGATAAACCGCGTCGCCGCCGTTCATGACAAGAACCCTGTCGGCAACCTTTCCGATATCCTCCATGCTGTGAGAAACCAGCAAAATCGTATTCTTTCTTACAGAGTGATACTTCAGGAGCTGATCGAGAAGATCATCTCTGCCCATGGGGTCAAGACCCGCCGCAGGCTCATCGAGAATGAGCACCTCGGGGTCCATTGCGACAACGCCGGCAATGGCGGCTCTTCTCTTCTCTCCGCCCGAGAGTTCAAACGGAGATTTCTCCCAAAGATTCTCGGGAAGTCCCGTGAATTCAAGTGCCTCCTTGGCTCTTTTTACGGCGTCCGCTTCACTCAATCCCATATTTTTGGGGCCGAAGCAAACATCCTTCAGCACCGTTTCCTCAAAAAGCTGATACTCGGGGTACTGAAAAACCATGCCGACCTTGAATCGGATTTTTCTGATTTCCTTCGGCTTTGCCCAAATATCCTCGCCGTCAAGCAGTACCTGACCGCCTGTCGGCTTTATGAGGCCGTTAAACATCTGTATGAGCGTCGATTTTCCGCTTCCCGTGTGGCCGATAATACCGAGAAATTCTCCGCTCTCTATCTTGATTGAAACATCGTCTACGGCGGTCTTCTCGAACGGAGTTCCTATTCCGTAGGTATAGGTGAGATTTTTAGTTTCTAATATTGACATGCCTTTTGTCTGTCCTTCTTAACTTTCTTTTCCTATAACTTTCGCAATGAGCCCGATACATTCTGCCGTATTCATCGGCATTCCACCGAGGTCAATTCCTTCTTTCTTCAGCTTGTAGGCAAGCTCCGTAGCCTGCGGAACGTCAAGCCTGTGCTTCTTCAAAAGCTCGACGTTCGAGAAAACAGCTCTCGGCTCGCCCTCTGTCAAAACTCTTCCGTCATCCATGACGATTACTCGGTCCGCCTGAACCGCCTCGTCCATGTAATGCGTGATAAGAATAATCGTGATTCCCTGCTCCTTGTTAAGGCGCTTGATTGTGCTCATAACCTCTTCTCTGCCTCTTGGGTCGAGCATGGCTGTCGGCTCGTCAAGCACTATGCACTTTGTTGCCATGGCAATAATGCCCGCAATGGCAATTCTCTGCTTCTGTCCGCCCGATAACTTGTGCGGAGCGTGCTCACGGTACTCGTACATTCCTACCGCCTTGAGCGCATCGTCAACTCTTTTTCTTATCTCAAGCGGCGGCACACCGAGGTTTTCGGGGCCAAAAGCAACATCCTCCTCAACAACTCCCGCTACAAGCTGGTTGTCGGGATTCTGCTGGACAAGTCCCACTCTTCTTCTTACTTCAATCTGATTTTCTTCGTTGTCCGTTGCAATACCGTCAACGGTGACGCTTCCCTTTGTCGGAACATACATTCCGTTGAAAAGCTTGGCAAGCGTGGATTTACCGCAACCGTTGTGACCGAGAAGAGCGACAAATTCGCCCTTTTCGATGTTCATATTTACCCCGTGCAAAACCTCTCTTCTGTCCTCGTCATCGGGATTATAGACGAAAACGAGATCTTTAACTTCTATAAAACTCATTTATAAAGCTTCTTCTTTCTTACTTTTCCCAAATAACGGTGCTTCCGCACGGAAGCACAAGTCCTGTTCTCGTAACGGGCAGACCTATCTCCTCTCCCGTAACTCTTCCGCCGAATTTCGGCTTGATAAGCGTGCTCAAAAGATATTCCATGACCGCAGGCGAAAGTCCTGAGGTATAGGAGTTGAGAATAAAGAACAGTGCGTCGTCAGAAAGTATCGGAAGACACATTTCAACTAAATTATAAAGCTGTTCTTCAAGCTTCCAGACCTCTCCGCCGGGGCCTCTTCCGTAGGAAGGCGGATCCATGATAATTCCGTCGTACTTGTTTCCTCTTCTCTGCTCACGAAGAACAAACTTGGAGCAGTCGTCCACAAGCCATCTCATCGGCTTGTCTGCAAGTCCCGACTCGGCGGCATTTTCTTTGCCCCACTGAACCATTCCCTTTGAAGCGTCAACGTGAGTTACATGTGCGCCCGCCTTGAGGCAAGCAAGGGTTGCACAACCCGTGTAGCCGAAAAGATTCAGTATTTTCGGACGGTTCTCGTCCGTTCTTCCGCTGTTTCTGATTTTCTCAGCAGCAAAATCCCAGTTGACTGCCTGCTCGGGGAAAACTCCCGTGTGCTTGAAGCCCATAGTCTTGACGCGGAAAGAAAGTCCCTTGTAGTCAATCTTCCATGCGTCTGGTATTTTCTTGTATACCTGCCACTGTCCGCCGCCCGTGTTGGAACGCTTGTATCTTGCGTCGGCATTCCTCCATCTCGGGTCCTTCTTGTCCGACTTCCAGATAATCTGCGGGTCGGGTCTGATGAGGATAATATCCTTCCATCTCTCAAGTCTTTCGCCCGAGCCCGTATCGATAAGCTCGTAATCTGTCCATTCTGCTTGTCTCATAATTATTTCCTTTATTTTAAATCATATTCATTCAAGTGTAGTCTGCTCAGGTACGGCATTCATTTCCGCAGGAGGAGTGAGTCCCAGATGAAGATACGCCGATTTCGTCACGCATCTTCCTCGCGGCGTCTTCTTTATGAAGCCTATCTGCAAAAGATACGGCTCGACGACATCCTCGATTGTGACAGCCTCTTCATCGACAACGGAAGCGATTGTGTCCACTCCGACGGGGCCGCCGCCGTAAAACTCGATGATTGCCTTGAGCACACGTCTGTCGCCCGAATCAAGTCCCAGCTCATCTATCTCCATTCTGTCGAGAGCGATTTTTGCCGTGTTGTAGGTAACGACGCCGTTGCTTATCACCTCGGCAAAGTCTCTTATTCTCTTCAAAAAGCGGTTTGCGATTCTCGGCGTTCCTCTCGATCTCGAAGCAAGCTCCAAAGCGGCATCGGCATCAATCTCGATACCGAGTATTCCGGCACTTCTCGTGATGATTTTCGAGAGATTCTCCGTGGAGTAAAGCTCCAGTCTCTCGACAACGCCGAAACGGTCACGAAGCGGCGCCGAAAGCTGACCCGCTCTTGTCGTTGCACCGATGAGCGTGAACTTCGGAAGCGGCAAGTGGTATGATGTTGTTCCCTGTCCCTTTCCCGTCATAATGTCTATTGCGAAGTCTTCCATGGCAGGATAGAGAATTTCCTCCACCTGACGGGGAAGTCTGTGAATTTCATCGATGAAAAGAACGTCACCCTCGCCCATTGAAGCCAGAAGTGCGGCTAAGTCGCCTGCCTTTTCGATAGCGGGACCTGAGGTAATTCTTATGTTCGTTCCCATCTCGTTGGCAATGATTCCCGCAAGGGTGGTTTTGCCAAGACCGGGAGGGCCATAAAGTAGGACGTGATCGAGCGGCTCTTTTCTTCTTCTTGCCGCCTCGATATAAATCGCCATGTTTTCCTTAACCTTTTCCTGACCGATATAGTCGTTTAAGGTTTTCGGTCTTAAGGGATTATCAACCTCTGCGTCAACCTCGTTGTACTCGGGGTCGACCATTCGGTTTTCAAAATCCATATCGTCATATATTGCCATATAATCACCCTAATTTATCAAATACAAGTAAAAAACTCAAAACTTGGAAAGCTTGATAAGTGCCTGTCTGATGAGCTCCTCTGTCTTAAGGCTTGAGTCGAGCTTTCCGACTACGGAAGCCGCCTCGCTTGCCGTGTAGCCGAGTGCCGCAAGCGCCTGAACCGCCGCAGCGGCATTTGAGGAAGCGTTGTTGATAACGGCAGGAGAATCGTTGCCCGTGCTTACCGCCAGAAGTCCCTTGACCTTATCGGAAAGCTCCGTGACAATTCTCGAAGCAAGCTTGGGACCTACTTTCTGAGCCTTCGTGAAGGATTTTGTGTCGCCGCTTGCCACAGCCATGGCAACATCAGACGGACTCATAACGGAGAGTATCGCAAGACCGACCTTTGCTCCCACTCCGCTAATGGAAGTGAGCATCTTGAAGCAGTCCTGCTCCTCTCGGCTGATAAAGCCGTAGAGCTCCATTGCGTCCTCACGGACGACAAGCTCGGTGTATAAGAATACCTCTTTGCCGACAGCGGGGCATTTGGTCTGGGTATTCAGCGAAACAAAGCATTTGTAGCCGACTCCGCCGCATTCTGCGACCACAAGTCCCGGCTCCTGATGAATGAGCTTTCCGCGTAAGCTGTAGTACATAATCTATCCTCGTAAAAATCAATATTCAACAAACTAATATCTGACGGGAAAACGCCTCAGTAAATTTCCCGCACTCTGAGCGTGTGTGATGGCAAGAGCAAGCGCGTCGGCGGTATCGTCGGGCTTGGGCACTTCCTTCAGGCAAAGAAGCCGCCTTGTCATCTCCATAACCTGAGATTTTTCAGCCTTTCCGTAGCCCGTGATAGAGCTTTTAACCTGAAGCGGCGTGTACTCGTATATTTTCATGCCTGCCTGTTGGCACGCAAGCAGAATAACGCCTCTTGCCTCGGCAACTCCTATTGCGGTTTTCTGGTTGTTCTGAAAGTAAAGCTTTTCGATAGATACGCAGTCGGGGTGGTGTCTGTCGATAACCTGACAAAGTGCGTTGTAAATCTTCTCGAGTCTCTCGTTAAAATCAGAGCCCGCCTGAGTGATTATCGCTCCGTGCTCAAGGGAACGGTATCTCATTTTTTCATAATTCACAACACCGTAGCCGACTATGGCATATCCCGGGTCAATTCCCAGTATTTTCAAAATTTTCTCCTTGCATTCGTTCTTAAAAAAATTCTCTTTTAGTAAACATACATATTCCGAAATAGTATATCACAATCAAAGCCAAAAATATAGTGTTTTTTATTAACGACAAAACCGAAGTATTGCATACTTTCGGTGTTTTTTTCGTATTTTTTGTGTTTTTTTGCGATACGCTTGTCTCAAATCTCAAAATCTGATACCATAAAAGTAAATATTCAAATCACATAAGGCGAGGATTTTATTATGGCAGACATCAGTGCTATCATCACACAGGAATTCAAAAAAATCATGCAGAACGAGTGGAAGCAGAAGGTTCGCTCCTTCTCCGACCTCAACAAGATTGCCAAGAAGCATGAGATTGTTCTCACGGGTTCATCTCTTTGCGAGCAGTTTCCGATTAACGAAATGCTCACAAGTCTCGGCTCTGACAAAATCGTCTATAACCGAGGAATCGGCGGCGATGTCATGGGCGGACTCAAGAAGAGACTGAATGAATCGGTCTTTGAGCTTGAGCCGAAAAAGCTTTTCATCAATATCGGCACAAACGACATCAGCGCACCCGAATACTCGAGAGAGACTCTCCTTTGCGACTACAGAGACATCCTCGGCGAGATAAAAGAGAAGCTTCCCGAGTGCAAAATTTATGTTTTGGCATATTATCCCGTCAACCGTGAACTATCATGGTTCACCGACGAGGACAAAGCGCGT
>CAVKLS010000004.1:0-6757 GCA_963657025.1 bacterium
TGGTAATATACCTTTGCGTGACTGCGACAGATATGCGATGAAGCGGGAGGTTGCGGCTGAAAGATGCCGGTTTTTCCGCAGAGTATGTCCGATTTTAAACCGGGCGAAAGACAGTCGAAAATTTAAGCTTGGAACCACAGGTGATTTTACCTGAAGGCCGTTTTGCGGCTTAGCGACTGTTTCTATAACGTGGGTCGATGATTGCATCTGCCCGTTATTTTCCCGGAATTCGCCATGTGCGATTTTCGGTTTTATTTATGTCAAGGGTGGGAACACCCGGACAGGTGTTAATAAAAACCCTCGCCCGCCAAACTAAAACAAATTTACTTTTAAGGAGGCGATTTTCCGTGGCAGTCAAAGAGAAAATCAGAATAAGAATCAAGGGTTACGATCATCAGCTCGTAGACCAGGCAGCAGGCAAGATTGTTGCAACAGCAAAGCGCACAGGCGCAAGAGTATCGGGTCCGGTACCGCTTCCGACAGAGAAGCAGATCGTTACTATCCTCCGTGCTGTTCATAAGTACAAGGATAGCCGTGAGCAGTTTGAGATGAGAACTCATAAGAGACTTATCGACATTCTCAGACCTTCAAACAAGACAGTTGAGGCTCTTATGAGCTTAGAACTCCCCGCTGGTGTTGAAATCGAGATCAAGCTCTGATCTTAAGGATTCCAACCAACCGGATAGGCGCAAGGCGGGTCAAGTCGGGTAAAACCGACCAATAACCTAACAGGAGGAAACACAAATGACAAAAGGCATCATCGGTAAGAAGATCGGCATGACACAGATCTTCGACGAAAAGGGCAGAGTCATCCCCGTAACAGTTGTAGAAGCCGGACCATGTGTTGTTACACAGGTTAAGACAACTGAGAATGATGGCTATCAGGCAGTTCAGGTCGGTTTTGGCGACCAGAAGCCGCAGAGAGTTAACAAGCCTTTAACAGGCCACTTCAAGAAGGGCGATGTAGCTCCGAAGAAGACTCTCAAGGAATTCAGATTTGACGACATCTCTTCCTACAGCGTCGGAAGCCTCATCAAGGCTGACGTTTTCGCAGCAGGAGATAAGATCGATGTTACAGGAACAAGCAAGGGCCACGGTTACTCCGGCGTTATCAAGAGATGGAACTTCCAGAGACTCAAAGAGACTCACGGTTCCGGTCCTGTCGCAAGACACGGCGGTTCTAACGGTGCCTGCTCAAGCCCCTCGAGAGTTTTCCCGGGTCTTAAGATGGCAGGTCACTACGGCGCTGAGAAGGTTACAGTTCAGAACCTCACAGTAGTCAAGGTCGATGTTGAAAATAACCTTATCGCAGTTAAGGGCGCAGTTCCGGGTCCTAACGGCGGCACAGTCGTAATCCGCGACAGTGTTAAAGCATAAGGAAAGGAGGAAGTACAATGCCAACAGTTACAGTAGTAAACACAAAGGGTGCTGAGGTAGAGAAGATCGAGCTTAGCGAGGGCGTTTTCGGTATCGAGCCAAACGTTTCCGCAATGCACCTTATGGTTAAGAGCTATCTCGCAAACCAGCGTCAGGGCACACAGTCAGCTTTAACAAGAGCTGAGGTTTCCGGTGGCGGAAGAAAGCCTTGGAGACAGAAGGGCACAGGCCGTGCTCGTCAGGGTTCAACAAGAGCTCCGCAGTGGACACACGGCGGTATCGTCTTCGCTCCGAAGCCGAGAGATTACAGCTTCTCGGTTAACAAGAAGGTTAAGAGACTCGCTATGAAGTCTGCACTTTCCAGCAAGGTTGCTGACGGTCAGATTATCGTTGTTGACGAGATTAACCTCAACGAGTACAAGACAAAGGCAGTAGCTGAGATGCTCAAGGCAATCGGTTCTGAGAAGAAGGCTTTAATCGTTCTCCCGGAGGTTAACGATAAGGTAATCGCTTCTGCAAGAAACATTCCCGGAGTTAAGACAGCTCAGGTCAATACCCTTAACGTATATGACATCCTCAATGCTGACAAGTTCATCGTTGTTAAGGATGCCGTAGCAAAGATTGAGGAGGTGTATGCATAATGGCAGCACAGGATATCGTAATCCGCCCAATCATCACTGAAAAGTCTATGACAGGCATTCAGTCTAAGAAATATACATTCGAAGTTGCTCCTAAGGCTACAAAGATCGACGTTGCAAGAGCAGTTGAAGAGCTTTTCGGCGTAAAGGTTCAGAAGGTCAACACCGTTCACGTAAGAGGACATCTTCGCCGTCAGGGTCGCTATGAGGGATACACAAAGTCCTGGAAGAAGGCAGTTGTAACTCTCACAGAGGACAGCAAGACAATCGAGTTCTTCGAGAGCATGGTCTAATTTAGACCGCGCACTCGCCCGTACGGGCACGAATGGGGTCAAAAAGCTCAAAAGAGCTTACTCGAATAAGCCCCGCAAAGCAGTTACAGGAAGGAAATATTACAATGGCAATCAAAGTATATAAGCCGACCACGAACTCTCGCCGTAATATGTCTGTTACAGATTACAGCGGGCTTTCAAAGAATGGTCCGGAGAGAAGCCTCCTTGCTAAGAAGAGCAAGCACGCAGGCAGAAACAGCTACGGTAGAATCACCGTTCGCCAGAGAGGCGGCGGAAACCGTCAGAAGTACAGAATCATCGACTTCAAGCGTCAGAAGAATGACATGAGCGCTACTGTTCTCGGTATCGAGTACGATCCGAACAGATCAGCATTCATCGCTCTCATCCAGTATGAGGACGGCACAAAGTCCTACATCATCGCTCCTCACGGTCTCAAGGCCGGCGATGTTGTTACAAGCGGCGCAGAGTCCGACATCAAGCCGGGTAACGCACTTCCGCTCAAGGCAATTCCGGTTGGTACATTTATCCACAACATTGAGCTTTATCCCGGCAAGGGTGCTCAGCTCGCAAGAGCAGCAGGCATCATGGCTCAGCTCATGGCTAAGGAGAATGGCCTCGCACTTTTAAGACTCCCGTCCGGAGAGCTCAGAAACGTTCCTGAGAATTGTATGGCTACAATCGGTCAGGTTTCCAACATTGACCACGAGAACGTAAAGCTCGGTAAAGCCGGTAGAACAAGAAACTTGGGCCGCAGACCGCAGGTCAGAGGTTCTGTTATGAACCCGAATGACCATCCGCACGGTGGTGGTGAAGGTAAGTCACCCGTCGGACGTCCGGGACCTGTTACTCCTTGGGGTAAGCCTGCTCTTGGTTACAAGACACGTAATCCTAAGAAGTCCAGCTCTAAGTTCATCGTAAGAAGAAGAAACGGTAAGTAATAAGGCATCGGAAAGGAGCACAATTAAATGAGCAGATCATTAAAAAAGGGACCTTTTGTTGATGCTAAGCTTCTTAAAAGAGTCCAGGAAATGAATGCAGCCAACGAGAAGAAGGTTGTTAAGACATGGTCAAGATCATCCATGATCTTCCCTGATTTCGTAGGTCACACAATTGCTGTCCACGACGGACGTAAGCACGTTCCGGTATATGTCACAGAGGATATGGTCGGTCACAAGCTCGGCGAGTTTGCTCCGACAAGAACCTTCAAGGGACATGTCGGCGGCAAGTCAGGTAAATAAGAGAAAGGAAGAGTATATACAATGGAAGCAAAAGCAATACTTAAATATACCCGAATTTCTCCTCGTAAGGTTGGGATCGTTCTCGACCTTATCCGCGGCAAGGACACAGACCTTGCTATGGGTATTTTAAAGCACACACCTAAGGCAGCTTGCGAAGATCTCCAGAAGTTACTCAAGAGCGCAATCGCAAATGCTGAGGTTAAAGAGATGGATACATCCAATCTCTATATTTCAAAGTGCTATGTCACTCCCGGCCCGATTCTTAAGAGAATCAGACCAAGAGCTCAGGGCAGAGCATACAGAATTTTAAAGAGAACTTCTCACATCACAATCGTTGTGAGCGAGAAAGAATAAGCGGCGAGGAGGTAAAATTTAATGGGTCAGAAAGTAAATCCACACGGATACCGTGTAGGTGTTATTAAAGACTGGGATTCCCGCTGGTTCGCTAACAAGGCAACTTTCGGCGATACATTAGTTGAGGATTACAACCTCCGTAAGGTTCTTAAGAAGCAGCTTTACTCCGCAGGTGTTCCGAAGATTGAGATTGAGCGTGATTCTCAGAAGGTTAGAATTCACATTCATTGCGCAAAGCCGGGTATGGTAATCGGCAAGGGTGGTCAGGAGATTGAGAAGCTTCGTGCACAGTGCGAAGAGATGCTCGGCAAGCCATGCCTCATCAACATCGTTGAGGTTAAGAGACCTGACCTCGATGCTCAGCTCGTAGCAGAGAATATTGCTCAGCAGCTCGAGAAGAGAATTTCCTTCAGAAGAGCTATGAAGCAGTGCATCGGCAGAAGCATGCGTCTTGGCGCAAAGGGAATAAAGACTCAGTGCTCCGGTCGTCTCGGCGGCGCTGAAATCGCAAGAAGCGAGCAGTATCATGACGGTACTATTCCGCTTCAGACAATCAGAGCAGACATCGACTACGGTTTTGCTGAGGCTAACACAACCTACGGCAAGGTCGGCGTTAAGGTTTGGCTCTACAAGGGCGAGGTTCTCAACGTAGCTAACGATCGTCCTGAGCGTAGAAACAACAGAAGAAATAATCGCAAGGAAGGAGGCCGCAACTAATGTTACTTCCAAAGAGAGTTAAATATCGTCGTGTCCATAGAGGCAGAATGACTGGTAAGGCTTACCGCGGAAACAAAGTTAACTACGGTGAGTTCGGTCTCCAGGCTCTTGAGCCGGCATGGATCACAGCAAACCAGATCGAGGCAGCCCGTGTTGCTATGACACGTTACTGCAAGCGTTTCGGTAAGGTTTGGATCAAGATCTTCCCGGATAAGCCTGTAACTCAGAAGCCGGCCGGTGTTCGAATGGGTTCCGGTAAAGGTGCTCCGGAGTACTGGGTAGCAGTAGTTAAGCCGGGCAGAGTTATGTTCGAGCTTGGCGGTGTCAGCGAGGAGACAGCAAGAGAAGCTCTTCGTCTCGCAGCTAACAAGCTTCCTATCAAGTGCAAATTTGTAACTAAAGAAGGACAGGAGGATTAAGAGTCATGAAAGCTACAGAAATCAGAGAACTCACAAATGAAGAATTAGCTTCCAAGCTTAAGGAATTAAAAGCTGAGCTCTTTAACCTTCGTTTCCAGCTCGCTATCAATCAGCTCGATAACCCGATGCGTATAACAGCAGTTAAGAAGGACATCGCAAGAGTCAAGACTGTTATTCGCGAGAACGAGCTTAATGCTTAAGGAAGGAGGAGTTTAAAATGAGCGAAAGAACATCAATGAGAAAGACACTCGTCGGTAAGGTAGTCAGCGACAAGATGGACAAGACCGTCGTCGTTTCAATCGAGGACAGCGTTAAGCATCCTATGTACGGCAAGATCGTCAAGCGTACAGTTAAGTACAAGGCACACGATGAGAACAACGAGTGTGGAATCGGAGACCGCGTACGTATCATGGAGACTCGTCCTCTTTCCAAGGATAAGAGATGGCGTTTAGTTGAGATTATAGAGAAGGCCAAGTAATTTTGGCAAAGAAACAAGAGTTATTTGGCTTTTAAGCAAAGGAGGAACTCACTGTGATTCAGCAGCAGACATACCTCAAGGTTGCCGATAATACCGGAGCTAAGGAGCTTATGTGCATAAGAGTTCTTGGCGGTACCGGCAGGAGGTACGCTAATATAGGTGACGTCGTAGTTGCTTCCGTTAAGAAGGCAGCACCCGGCGGCGTTGTAAAGAAGGGCGACGTTGTTAAGGCAGTTATCGTAAGATCAAAGTCCGGCGTTCGTCGTGAGGACGGTACATACATTCGTTTCGATGAGAATGCAGCCGTCATTATTAAGGAAGACAAAAACCCAAGGGGCACACGTATTTTTGGACCAGTCGCGAGAGAGCTTCGTGACCACGAGTATCTGAAAATCCTTTCACTTGCTCCGGAAGTTCTTTAATGGAGGTGTCAACAAATGTCTAAGGTTCATGTAAAAACAGGTGACAACGTTGTAATCCTCGTTGGTAAGGATAGAGGCAAGCAGGGCAAGGTTCTTGCTGTTTCCCCGAAGGAGAGCAAGGTAATCGTAGAAGGCTGCAATATGGTCAGCAAGCACGTAAAGCCGAAGAGAATGGGCGAGCAGGGCGGCATTGTAAAGGCTGAGTCTGCAATCTATTCCTCAAAGGTTCAGATTGTTTGCCCACGCTGCGGCAAGGCTACAAGAGTTGCACACAAGATTCTTGAGGACGGCTCCAAGGAGCGTATCTGCAAGAAGTGCGGCGAGACACTGTAAGGAGGACGTTTAAGAAATGGCTAGACTTAAGGAAATGTACAAAGCTGAAGTCGCTCCTGCTCTTATGAAAAAGTTCTCTTATAAGAGTGTTATGGAGATTCCTAAGTTCGATAAGATTGTTATCAACGTAGGTGCCGGCGAAGCAAAAGACAACGCTAAGATCATCGACAACATCAGCGGCGATCTCGCAAAGATCACCGGTCAGAAGCCGATGGTTTGTAAGGCAAGAAAATCAGTTGCTAACTTTAAGATCAGAGAGGGTATGCCGATCGGTGTTAAGGTTACACTTCGCGGAGAGAAGATGTGGGAGTTCATGGACAGACTCTTCAACGTATCTCTTCCGAGAGTTCGTGACTTCAGAGGAATCAATCCGAATTCCTTCGACGGTCGCGGAAACTACAACATGGGTATCAAGGAGCAGCTCATCTTCCCCGAAATCGAGTACGATAAGATCGACAAGGTTCGCGGAATGGACATCTGCTTCGTAA
>CAVKLS010000004.1:6767-25210 GCA_963657025.1 bacterium
GCTTCGTAACAACCGCAAATACAGACGAAGAGGCTCGTGAGCTCTTAACACTCATGGGTGCACCGTTTGAGAAGTAAGGAGGATATGCACTGTGGCAAAGACATCAATGAAAATCAAGCAGC
The DNA here is from genome assembly GCA_963657025.1 of bacterium. GTDB lineage: Bacteria > Bacillota > Clostridia > Oscillospirales > Acutalibacteraceae > SIG603. Next base: position 6,890 of record CAVKLS010000004.1, read on the forward strand.
AGAGAGATCAGAAGTTCTCTTCCAGAGAGTACAACAGATGTAAGATCTGCGGCAGACCGCATGCCTACCTTAGAAAGTTTGGCATTTGCCGTATTTGCTTCCGTGAACTCGCTTATAAGGGCCAGATTCCGGGTGTCAAGAAGGCAAGCTGGTAAGAAAGCAAAAGGAGGACAAAATCATGCAGATTACAGATCCAATCGCAGATCTGCTTACCCGTATTCGCAACGCTTTGTCAGCGAAGCATGATACTGTTACAGTTCCTGCTTCTAACATGAAGAAGGCTATCTGCCAGATTCTTGTTGACGAGGGATACATCAAGGGCTTTACAGTTGAAGAAGACGGCAAGCAGGGTATCATCACAATCAATCTTAAGTATGCACAGGGCAAAGAGGCTGTTATCAAGGGACTCAAGAGAGTTTCCAAGCCGGGCCTTCGCATCTATTCAAATGCAGAAGAGCTTCCGAAGGTCATGAAGGGCCTCGGTATCGCAATCATCTCTACTTCTAAGGGCGTCATGACAGATCGTGAGGCTAGAAAGCAGAATGTTGGCGGCGAAGTTCTCGCATTCATCTGGTAATTGAAGGGAGGGGCAATAACATGTCTAGAATTGGAAGAAAACCTATAAATATTCCCGCAGGCGTTGAGGTAAAGGTCGACGGTTCTGTTGTTACTGTTAAGGGTCCTAAGGGCACACTTACACAGAAGTTCAACTCTAAGATGAACATAGCAGTTGAGGGCACAGAGATTATTGTTTCAAGACCCGACGATTCTAAGGAGAGCAAGTCTCTTCACGGACTCACAAGAACACTTATTGCTAACATGGTAACAGGTGTTACAGAGGAGTTTAAGAAGGAGCTTGAGGTTAACGGCGTTGGTTACCGTGTAGCAAAGAAGGGCAATGTCCTTGAGATGACACTCGGTTACTCACACCTCGTTAACGTAAGCGAGACAGAGGACATCAAGATTGATGTTCCTGCTCCGAACAAGATCATCATCCATGGTCCTGACAAGCAGAAGGTTGGTCAGTTCGCAGCTGAGGTTCGCGAGAAGAGACCGCCGGAGCCGTATAAGGGCAAGGGTATTAAGTATGTCGACGAAGTTATCCGTCGCAAAGAAGGTAAAGCCGGTAAGGGCAAATAAGATAGGAGAGTGTTTTAAATGGTTTCAAAGGCTGATAAGAATGCAGCAAGACTTCGCCGCCATAAGAGAGTTCGCGGCAAGATTTCTGGCACAGCAGAAAGACCTCGCCTTAATGTCTACCGTTCATCCGCTAACATCTATGCCCAGATTATCGACGATACTAAGGGCGTAACACTCGTATCCGCATCTACAGTAGAGAAGGATTTTGAGGGTAACGGAAGCAACAAGGTCGCTGCTAAGAAGGTTGGCGAGACAATCGCTAAGAGAGCAATCGAGAAGGGCATCACAGATGTCGTATTCGATCGTGGTGGCTACATATTCCATGGCCGTGTCGCAGAGCTGGCCGCTGGCGCCCGTGAGGGTGGCCTCAACTTCTAATAGGAGGATATTATGGCTAGTAAAATTGACGCAAGTGCATTAGAATTAAAAGAAAACGTAGTTGCTATCAACCGTGTTTCTAAGACTGTCAAGGGTGGTCGTATCTATAAGTTCGCTGCTCTCGTAGTTGTAGGAGACGGAAACGGCACTGTAGGTTTCGGTATCGGTAAGTCAGGAGAAGTTCCGGACGCTATCCGTAAGGGTATTGAGGATGCTAAGAAGAACCTCATCAAGGTTTCTCTCAAGGGCACAACAATTCCTCACGAGATCATCGGCGAGTTCGGTGCAGGTAAGGTTCTTCTTAAGCCTGCTGCTCCAGGTACCGGTGTTATCGCAGGCGGCGCAGTTCGTGCTGTTGTTGACTGCGTAGGTATCACTGATATCAGAACTAAGGTTTTGAGAACAAACAACCCATGCAACGTTGTTCGTGCAACTCTTGAGGGACTTAACGCTCTTCGCTCTGCTGAAGAGGTTGCTGCAATCCGTGGCAAGTCCGTTAAAGAGATTTTATAATAAGGAGGCTGCAAATTATGGAAATTACTCTTGTTAAAAGCTTAATCGGCGCCAAGAAGGATCAGATTGCAACCGCCTATTCACTCGGTCTCAAGAAGATCGGTGACAAGACTGAGCAGCCTGATAACGCTCAGACAGCCGGTAAGGTGCACAAGATTGTTCACCTTGTTAAGGTAACAAAGTAAGGGGAGGTGCACTAATATGAAACTTAACGAGCTTACAAAGGTACCCGGTTCAACAACCAAGGCTAAGAGAATCGGCAGAGGTTACGGTTCCGGTAACGGTAAGACAGCTGGTAAGGGACATAAGGGTCAGAAGGCCAGAGCAGGTCACGGATTCCGTCCGGGCTTCGAAGGCGGCCAGATGCCTCTCCAGAGAAGAATCCCGAAGAGAGGATTCAACAATATCTTCGCTGAGGATTGGACAGCTATCAACGTAGCAGATCTCGAGGTTTTCGAGAACGGCGCAACAGTAGACGTAGCTGCTCTTGCTGATGCAGGTATCGTAAGAAGAAACGCAAAAAATGTTAAGGTTCTTTCCAACGGCGAACTCACAAAGTCACTTACTGTTAAGGTTGGTGCTTATTCCGAGGCTGCAAAGGCTAAGATTGAGGCAGCAGGAGGAAAGGCTGAGGTGATCTAAGGTGTTTAACACACTAAGAAATGCTTGGAAAATTCCAGACCTCAGAAAAAAACTCCTTTTCACTATTTTGATTATCGTAGCTTTCAGATTCGGTTCCGTTGTTCCGGTTCCGTTCCTGAATGCATCCGCTCTTAACGAACTTATGCAGTCCGTTAACGAGAGCGGTACTGCTCTCGGTTATATCAACATGCTCACAGGTGGTGCGTTCTCATACGCAACCCTGTTTGCACTCGGTATTACCCCGTACATCAACTCTTCCATCATTATCCAGCTGCTCACAGTTGCAATTCCTGCTCTTGAGAAGCTTGCTAAAGAGGGAGAGGAAGGCAGAAAGAAGATCGCCGCTATTACAAGATATGTAACAGTCGGTTTAGGTCTTATCCAGGGTACTGCTTACTATTTCTACCTCAAGAACAGCGGCATCACCGTCTATTCAACAGGTTTCAGCGCAGTATTCACAGGTATTGTTATCATCCTCACATTCACAGCGGGCACAGCTCTTATCATGTGGATGGGTGAGCAGATAAACCAGTATGGTGTGGGCAATGGTATCTCCATCATACTTTTCGCAGGTATTGTTTCAAGACTTCCTTCAACCTGCTCTCAGCTCTGGACATACTTCAAGGCTGCTATAGACGATCCTTCGAACTACGGAAAGTACTTCGTATTTGCTCCGCTGTTCGTAATCCTCTTCCTTGCAGTCATCTGGATTATCGTCTTCATGAACGATGCAGAGAGAAGAATTCCGATTCAGTACGCAAAGAAGGTAGTCGGCAGAAAGATGTACGGCGGCCAGAGCTCTCACTTACCTATTAAGGTAACAATGAGCGGCGTTATGCCAATCATCTTCGCTTCAGCTATCCTCTCTATTCCAAGCACGATTCAGCTGTTTGTTACACCGTCCTCCGGTTTCTGGAAAGCATTCTTCAATGCATTCTCATCCACCGGTTGGCTCTACTCGGTTCTTTACTTCTTATTCATCATTGTATTTGCTTATTTCTATATGAGCATTCAGTACAATCCGATTGAGATTGCGAATAACCTGAGAACAAACAACGGTACTATTCCGGGCATCAGACCGGGCAGACCTACAGCTGAGTTTATCAGCAAGATCCTCGCCAAGGTAACACTCATCGGAGCTTTGTTCCTTGCAGTTATAGCTATTGTTCCTATTATCTACGGTAACATCACAGGAATGGGCAGAATGTCCATGGGCGGTACTTCCGTCATCATTATGGTTGGTGTTGCTCTTGAGACCACAAAGCAAATTGAATCTCAGATGATGATGCGTCATTATAAGGGATTCCTTGACTAATGAGGAGTTTAGTAGTATAATATGAAGCTGATCCTTTTAGGTGCTCCGGGAGCCGGAAAAGGCACCCAGGCAGAGAAAATCTGCGAAGCATATAAAATACCAACAATTTCAACAGGTAATATTCTCCGTGCAGCGCTGAAGAGCGGCTCAGAGATCGGACTTAAGGCAAAATCTTACATGGAGTCCGGAGCTTTGGTTCCGGATGAGGTTCTCATCGAGATCATCAAGGACAGATTAGCCGAGAAGGACTGCGAGAATGGTTTCATCCTCGACGGTTTCCCAAGAACGATCCCACAGGCCGAGGCTCTGGATTCCATGGGCGTGGCTATCGACAAGTGCCTCAATATTGAGGTTGCTGACGATGCAATCGTCGCAAGAATGTCCGGACGCCGTGTCTGCGAGAAATGCGGTGCTTCTTATCACATTATGTTTAAGAAGCCATGCAAAGAAGGAATCTGCGATTCCTGTGGCGGCACCCTTGTTCAGCGTAAGGATGATGAAGAATCAACTGTTCTTGCAAGACTCAAAAACTATCACAGTCAGACTGAGCCTCTTAAGAACTATTATGAAAAGCAGGGCAAACTTGTTTCCGTCGAGGGCACAGGCTCTATCGAGGAGATCACAAAGGCTTGCTTGAAAGCACTCGAGGCATAAAATGATTATTCTTAAGACCAGTCGTGAACTTGCACTGATGAGAGAAGCCGGAAGGATCTCTCAGAGAGCTTTAATGCTCGGCGGTGAGGCTGTGGAACCCGGGGTTTCCACCTGGGAAGTAGATAAGATAATTCGCGAGTATATCGAGAAGTCGGGCGCTAAGCCCAACTTTCTCGGTTACGGCGATTTTCCCGCAAGTGCTTGCATTTCAGTTAATGACACAGTCATCCACGGCATACCATCCAAAAAGCAAATCCTCAAAAAAGGCGACATCGTTTCCATCGATACGGGAGCTATAATAAACGGCTTCAACGGTGACAACGCTTGGACCTTTGCTTGCGGTGAAGTAAGCGAAGAGGCACAGAAGCTTATGGATACAACGAGAGAAGCACTGTTCAAAGGCATCGAGCAGGCCCGTCCCGGAAACAGGGTGGGTGACATCGGTCACGCAGTGCAGGAGTATGTCGAAGCTCGCGGTTACTCGGTTGTACGAGATTTTGTCGGCCACGGAGTAGGCGCAAAGCTACATGAAGACCCCAGCGTTCCGAACTACGGAACAGCAGGTAGGGGCGTTCGACTTCTGCCGGGCATGGTAATCGCCATTGAACCCATGGTCAACGTCGGAGATTTCAGAGTTAAGGTTCTGAATGACGGATGGACCACAAAAACTATCGACGGAAAACTGGCTGCCCACTTTGAGCACACCATTGCCATTACAACAAACGGTCCCGTTATTTTAACAAATGCGGACGATTGAGGTGGCACGTGTTTCAAAGAGGACAATTAGTTATGTCTAAAGCAGGTAAGGAAAAGGATAAATTTTTAGTCGTTATCGGCACCGAGGGAAAGATGCTCTCGCTTGCAGACGGCAAGAGAAGAACCCTTGAAAAGCCTAAGCTTAAGAAAGATATTCATGTTCAAGGCACGAATATCTTTTTGAATGAAGAGCAGCTTATGACAGACAAGAAGATAAGAAATGCGTTAAAGGATCATAACGCAAAGGTTAATGGAGGATATAATGTCTAGACAGGACGTAATCGAACTCGAAGGCGTCGTTAAAGAGGCTCTGCCTAACGCAACATTCAATGTTGAGCTTCCTAACGGCCACGTTATCTTAGCTCATATTTCCGGAAAGCTCAGAATGAACTATATTCGTATTCTTCCGGGAGATAAGGTAACTATTGAAATGTCACCGTACGATCTCACAAAGGGTCGTATCACATGGCGTTCAAAGTAAGAAATTAAAACGAAATTTAATCCCACTTTAAGGAGGGCACACAAATGAAAGTCAGACCTTCTGTTAAGAAAATGTGTGAAAAATGCAAGATCATCAAGCGCAAGGGTAAGATCATGGTTATTTGTGAGAACCCTAAGCACAAGCAGCGCCAGGGTTAATTACCCGGTGTCAAACTAATGGAGGTGCAAAAGCATGGCTCGTATTTCAGGTATTGATTTACCAAGAGACAAGAGAATCGAGATTGCTCTTACATACATCTACGGTATCGGCCGTAAGACAGCTACAGACATCTGCGCAAACACAGGCGTAGATCCTGACATCAGAGTAAGAGACCTTTCTGAGGATGATGCTCAGAAAATCAGAGATTATATCGATCAGAACTGCGTAGTAGAAGGTGATCTTCGCCGTGACGTAGCTTTTGATATTAAGAGACTTATCGAGATCGGCTGCTATCGTGGCGTTCGTCACAGAAAGGGCTTACCGGTAAGAGGTCAGCGTTCTAAGACCAATGCAAGAACACGCAAGGGTCCTAGAAAGACAATGGCAAACAAGAAGAAGTAATCGGAGGGATCAATAAATGGCAGCAGTTAAAGGTAAAAAAGCTACCACAGTTCGCAGACGCCGTGAGCGCAAGAACATTGAGCGTGGAGCTGCTCATATCCAGTCCACTTTTAACAATACAATCGTAACAATCACAGACCTTCAGGGTAATGCTGTTTCATGGGCAAGCGCAGGCGAGCTCGGTTTCCGCGGCTCAAGAAAGTCTACTCCGTTCGCAGCACAGTCCGCTGCTGAGACAGCTGCTAAGGCTGCTATGGAGCATGGTATGAAGACAGTTGAAGTTTACGTTAAGGGTCCGGGAGCAGGTCGTGAGGCAGCTATCCGTGCTCTTCAGGCAACAGGTCTTGAAGTATACATGATTAAGGATGTTACACCAATCCCACATAACGGATGCCGTCCTCCTAAGAGAAGACGTGTATAACCGAGCAGGAGGTAAAGATAATGGCAAAGAATATGCAGCCAATCGCTAAGCGCTGCAAAGCGCTCGGCCTGTCACCCGCAGTAATGGGTTACTCCAAGAAGACAACTAACCGCAACCCGAAGGGCACAATGAGACGTAAGCAGACAGAGTACGGTCTCCAGCTCAACGAGAAGCAGAAGGTTAAGTTCGTATATGGCGTTCTCGAGAAGCAGTTCCACGATTATTACCTCAAGGCTGAGAAGGCTGAGGGTATCACCGGTGAGAATCTTCTTTGCTTACTCGAGAGAAGATTAGACAACGTTGTATTCCGTGCAGGATTTGCAACAACACGCCGTGAGGCAAGACAGTCCGTTACACACGGTCACTTCCTCGTAAACGGTAAGAAGGTTGATATCCCATCCTACCAGGTAAAGGCTGGCGACGTCATCGAGGTTTGTGAGAAGAGCAGATCAAGCGCTAGATTCTCCAAGTATGTCGGTGCTGACGCAGTAGAAGTTACTTTACCGGCTTGGATCGAGAGACCGAACAAGGACGAGCTCAAGGTTCAGCTCACAAGACTCCCTGTTCGTGCAGATGTTGACTTCCCTGTAGAAGAGCATCTCATCGTCGAGTTGTACTCCAAGTAATGCCCCTAAAAATAAGTCCCCTAAAGGAAATCTTATTTTCTTCAGGACATTTTTTGAGCAATTTTTTGCTAATTGTAAAGGAGGATCGCGATGATTGAGATAGAAAGACCTAATATAAAAGTCGAAGAGATCAAAGAAGAAGAAAACTACGGCAGATTTCTCGTAGAGCCTCTTGAGAGAGGTTTCGGTACTACTCTCGGAAACAGCTTGAGAAGAGTTCTTCTTTCAAGCCTTCCCGGCGTAGCAGTTAAATCTGTTACAATCCGCGACGTTCTTCATGAGTTCTCCACAATAAAGGGCGTAAAAGAAGATGTTGCTGAGATAATTCTCAACATTAAGGGAATTATTGCAAAGCTTGATTGCGACGGACCAAAGACTGTCGTCATTGATGCTGAGGGTTGCTGCGAAGTAACTGCCGGCGACATAAAGAACGACAGCGAGGTTGAGATTCTTAATCCGGACCTTCATATCGCTACACTTGATCAGGACGCAAAGCTCTATATGGAGATTGAGCTTGACAAGGGCAGAGGATATGTTTCCGGTGAAAGAAACAAAGCAACAATGCCTGCCGGTGTTATCGGAAAATTAGCGGTAGATTCATTATTCTCCCCTGTGTCCAAGGTAAACTTCAGCGTTGAGCCTACAAGAGTCGGTCAGAGCATCGATTACGATAAGCTCACATTAGAGGTTTGGACAAACGGAGTTATCACTCCTCAGGAGGCTGTATCTCTTGCTGCTAAGATTCTTACAGACCACTTGTCACTCTTCGTTGACTTATCCGAAAGCGGTAAGAAGGCAGAGATCATGGTCGAGAAGGACGATGACGGCAGAGAGAAGATCCTTGAGATGACAATTGAAGAGCTTGATTTATCGGTTCGTTCATTTAACTGTCTCAAGCGTGCAGGAATCAATACTGTTGAGGACCTCATCAACAAGTCCGAAGAGGACATGATGAAGGTTCGCAACCTTGGTAAAAAGTCACTTGATGAGGTTATCTGGAAGATGTCTTCTCTCGGATACAGCCTTCGCAAGGACGACGACAAATCTTATAAGGAATAAGGAGTGATATCAATGCCGGGAACAAGAAAACTCGGAAGAGACACTGCTCATAGAACAGCTATGCTTAGAGGTCTCGTTACATTCTTCTTCGAGACAGGAAGAATCGAGACAACATATACAAGAGCTAAGGAAGTTCAGGCTTTAGCCGAGAAGTTCATCACAATAGCTAAGGAAGATAATCTCAACAACAGACGTAAGGCTCTCTCCTTCATCACAAAGGAAGCTGTAGTCAACAAGCTCTTCACTGAGATTGCTCCTAAGTACGTTGATCGCAACGGTGGTTACACAAGAGTCACTAAGACCGGACCTCGCCGCGGTGACGCTGCTGAGATGGCTATCATGGAGCTCATCTAATCGAAATTTATAAGTTTCGGTTAAGCTGCTTTTATAAGCTTATCAAATTACACCCTCGTTTTAACGAAAGTTAATTCGAGGGTTTTTATTTTGAAAATAAAAGCTTCCGAATGTTTGGTTCGGAAGCTTGAAAATTCGGTGTTTAGTTTTCTTCGATGATAAATTCTTTGCAGATGCCGTAAAGTCTTGGGTCTACGCTTGCTTTGATTTTTAGTCCCTCGGCAACATATTCTTCACTGAGGACTGTTCCGTCCCGTCTGATTTCGGCGGCTAAGCCAGATTTTGAGAACGGAAGTAAAAATTCTGCTTCTATATTCTTCTCAGGAAGTGCCTCTTCGATTGCCGCCAGAAGCTCGTCAATACCCTCGCCCTTTAAAGCGGATATGTGTACCGCACCGTGCACATGGGGCGCAGAGACAAACATCTCCTCGTTTTCCACTTTGTCCCACTTGTTAAGAACGGGAATGATTGGTCTTGATTCACTGCCGAGGTCGTGCAGAATTTCATTTGTGACATCAAGGTGGACTTGAGCCTCGGGTGAGCTTGCATCGCAAACATTGAGAATGATATCAGCCGTTGCGGCTTGCTCCAGTGTCGACTTGAACGCTTCGACAAGGTGATGCGGAAGCCGTCTGACAAGGCCTACTGTGTCAATGAGCATGATGTTTTTTCCACATGGCAGCTTGAGCGCTCTTGCGGTTGGGTCAAGCGTCGCAAAAAGTTTATCTTCAGCCAAAACGCCCGCGTCAGTGAGAAAATTCATGAGAGTTGATTTCCCTGCATTTGTGTAGCCGACAAGCGCACAGGTGATTGTGCCGTTCTTTTCACGTCTGCGGTTGATTTCGGCTCTGTTTTTCTCGACATCGGCGAGTGCGTCTTTAAGGTTTTCTATTCTTCGTCTGATGTGACGGCGGTCAGTCTCAAGCTTTGTTTCACCGGGACCTCTCGTGCCGATTCCGCCTCCCAGTCGTGAAAGTGCAGTTCCTCGTCCCGTAAGACGCGGCATCATATATCTCAGCTGTGCGATTTCAACCTGAAGCTTACCTTCCTTGGTTTTCGCACGGATGGCAAAGATATCGAGAATGAGCATGGTTCGGTCGATTACTCGACAGTCGGTCTCGTCCTCAAGGTTGCGTATCTGAATGGGGGTGAGCTCTCTGTCAAAGATGAGCAAATCAATCTCGTTGTTTTGACAAAATTCCTTGATTTCATCGACCATGCCCGTGCCGACGCAAGTGCCTGTTTTGACTGACTCTCTCTTTTGAATTTTTGTGGCAATCGGCTCTGCTCCCGCACTTTTTGTCAGCTCCCAGAGCTCGTCCATACTGCTTTCGGCATCGAATTCGCCTGTGTCGACTCCTACGAGAAGTGCTCTTTCGGGTTTGATTTCGTTTATATGTAAATCATTTGCCATGAATAAATCTCCTTTGTTGAAATTTGTTACGGTTGCACTTGGATTATAACATACATAGCCTTTTTTTGCCATAAGCAGAAAAAAGTTAACATTATACAAGTGGTCAGAAATATTGACAAATTCGATTTACAGTGATAAAATAGTTAGGAAAACTAATTATTTAATGAGGGGCGAAGAGATATGTCAGAATTTTCTCAGAAGCTTAGCGACAGACTCCGTGAGGTCAGTATGAACATCTCCCAGCTCGAGGAGGCTGCACTCTCTGACAGCGGACTCGGACTGACCCTGAGTGAAATGCACCTGCTCGGATTTATCTATAACTACGAGGATGCATACGGCGTCGGTGCCGGTGTCAAAATAAGCGATATAGCCGATGCGCTCAGCATATCGAGACCGTCGGCGACAGTAGGCGTCAAGAAGCTTTTTTCAAAGGGCTTTGTCGAGAAGACGGCGGATCCCGAAGACGGAAGAGTGACGGTTGCGTGCCTTACAACGCTTGGCAGACGGGTATATAACCATCATAGAAAATCACAGAGCGAGGTACTCGAGAAGCTCGAGAAGGAATTCACTCATGAACAGCAGGAAATTCTCTTGAGAGCAGTCGACAGACTGACAGAATATTTCAAGGGCTATAAGAAGAAATAAATTGAGTAAAGGATAAAACAAAATGAATTTCAAGGTACTCGGAACAGGAAGCTACATTCCGCCGAGAGTAGTCACAAATGACGAACTCTCGACCATGGTAGACGCAAACGACAAGTCGATAACTAAGCTTGTCGGAATAAAAGAAAGACATGTTTCGGTTGACGAGAACACCTCCCAAATGGGAACAAAGGCTGCTTTGGCTGCACTTGAGAACAGTGGAACCAAACCTGAGGAGCTCGACCTCATTTTGGCGGTCACAATGACTGCGGAATATGCTAACCCGGGAATTTCCGCAATGATTCAGCGTGATATTGGAGCGACTTGTCCCGCAATGGATATCGGCGGTGCCGCTTGCACAGGATTTATGTTCCTCATGGAGACCTGTGCTTCTTTTATGGCTACGGGAAAGTACAAAAAGGTTCTTTTGGTTGCCAGCGAGAGATTGAGCGGAATTACCGATTGGTCGGACAAGAACACGGCAATCATTTTTGCCGACGGTGCGGGTGCGTTGGTTGTATCCGATGAGGAGGACAATCTTCTTGCAAGCGAGCTTCACACCTACGGTGAGGACGAGACAATCGTTGTGCCCGATGTCACGGGAGAAAGCCCGTTCTGGCAGGGCGAGAAGGTAGAGAAGGTAAGCATTTTCATGAACGGCACCAAGACCTACCGTTTTGCCATCGCTCAGATGAGAGAGATCATCGACAACATGATGAACAAGCTCGGCATTACGGGCGATGATATAAAGTGGGTGCTTCCGCATCAGGCAAATATCAGAATCATCAACGAAGCAAAGAAGAAAATCCCCGTGGCTCAGGAGAAATTCAGAACAACAATCGAGAAATACGGAAACATCTCTTCGGCATGTATCCCAGTACTTCTTGATGAGCTCAACAGAAACGGTGAAATCGAGCGTGGCGACCTTCTTGCTATGGTAGCCTTTGGCGGAGGACTTCACAGCGGCGGAGCAATTCTTCGTTGGTAAGCGGATAACTGCGCCGGAAACTTTTTCCACACGTGTGGAAAAAGTTCAAGATTTAGCAAATAATTACATATATAATTATATTTATCCTAATGATAAGAATGATAAGAAAGGATGCGATTCAATATGATAAAAACCCCTCTTTGTGATTTGCTCGGAATCGAATATCCGATTTTCCAGGGCGGAATGGCATGGATAAGCGACGGAAAATTGGCAGGTGCCGTTTCCGAAGCAGGCGGACTCGGTATTATTTCCGCTATGAATGCAAACGCAGATTATTTAAGAGAGCAGATAAAGATAGCACGTGAGATTACAGATAAGCCGTTTGGTGTAAATGTAATGCTCATGAGCCCGTTTGCCGCAGAGGTGGCACAGCTCATTGCTGACGAGAAGGTTCCCGTTGTCACAACAGGCGCAGGAAATCCATCGAAGTTCATGCCAATCTGGCTTGAGGCAGGAATCAAGGTTATTCCCGTTGTATCAAGCGTAGGAATGGCAAAGCTTTGCACAAAGGCAGGCGCAGCCGCACTTATTGCAGAGGGCAGCGAGTCGGGCGGACATATCGGCGAGACAAACACTATGCCGCTCGTTCCTCAGGTTGCGGACGCAACAGATCTTCCCGTTATCGCAGCAGGCGGTATCGCTGACGGAAGAGGAGTAGCCGCAGCATTCATGCTCGGTGCGGTCGGAGTTCAGCTTGGCACAAGATTCCTTGTTGCAACAGAGTGCAATGTTCACCCGAACTACAAGAAGAAGGTCTTGAAGGCTAACGACAGAGCCACAATCGCAACGGGAAAGAGACTCGGTCACCCCGTAAGAAGCATAGAGAACCAGTTCTCAAAGTCTTACTTCAAGTCGGAGTATTCTTCAATGCCCGATGAGGATCTCGAGAAGCTCGGCGCAGGCGCACTCAGAAAAGCTGCTGTCGAGGGCAACGAGAAAGAGGGATGCTTCCTCGCAGGTCAGGTAGCAGGTATGGTCAACAAGGAGCAGTCTGCAAAGGAAATCGTCACAGAGATTTTCGCCGAGGCAGAAGAGGTGCTGAAAGGAGCTAACAAATGGCTAAGATAGCTTTTGTCTTTGCGGGACAGGGCGCTCAGTACGAGGGAATGGGAAAGTCACTCGTCGAGAAAAGCAGTGCCGCAAAGAAAATTTTCGATATAGCAGATAAGGTAAGACCGGGAACAAGCGAGCAGTGCTTCACAGCTCCGATTTCCGAGCTCAGCATAACAAAGAACACTCAGCCGTGCCTTTATAATGTCGATTTGGCATGTGCCGAGGCACTTCGCGAGAACGGAATTGTACCCGATGCTGTTGCTGGATTCTCTCTCGGAGAGATCGCGGCTGTCACTTTTTCGGGTGTTGTTTCCCGTGAGGACGGCATGAAAATCGTCACAAAGAGAGGTCTTCTCATGCAGGAGGCTGCAAGCAAGGTAGACAGTGCCATGGCGGCGGTTCTCAAGCTTTCCAACGAGACTGTCGAGGAGCTCGCCTCCAAGTACGATATGGTTTATCCCGTTAACTACAATTGCCCGGGACAGCTTGTCGTAGCAGGCGAGAAAACTCAGCTTGAAGCTTTTGCGGCAGACGTTGCAGAGGCAAAGGGCAGAGCAAAGATACTCAACGTAAGCGGCGGCTTCCACTCCCCGTTCATGGCAGAGGCGGCAGACGGTCTTTACGAGGAGCTTAAAAATTACGAGCTCAAAATGCCGGATATTACGACATACTCCAACTTCACGGCTAAGCCTTATTCCGAGGGCGACGACATTGCTTCGCTTCTCATGAATCAGGTCAAAAATCCTGTCAGATGGCAGCAGATTGTCGAAAATATGATAAACGAGGGAATCGATACCTTCATCGAGTGCGGTGCCGGAAAGACCCTTGCAGGACTTATCAAGAAGATAAACAAGGAAGTTAAGGTATATAACGTTCAGGATGCCGAGAGCTTGGAAAGCGTGCTTTCAGAGCTTAAGGGATAATGAGGAGATAATATGAGCTTTGATTTAAGCGGCAAGGTAGCCGTAGTTACGGGCGCTTCAAGCGGAATCGGCAAAGAAACCGCAATTAAGCTTGCCGAGCACGGCGCAGATGTAGCCGTTATCTATTCATCCTCGAGAGAGGGTGCAGACGATGCTGTTGAAAAGATAGTTTCTCTCGGCAGAAAGGCAGTCGCATATAAGTGCAATGTAGCCGATACCGAGGAGACGAAAAATACAGTCGATGCAATCCACAAGGAATTCGGAAGAATCGATATACTTGTCAACAACGCAGGTATCACAAGAGACAACCTCATCCTCAAGATGAAGGAGGAGGACTGGGACGCTGTTTTGGACGTAAACCTCAAGGGTGCGTTCAATATGATTAAGGCAAGCTACAGAATATTCAGCCGTCAGAGAAGCGGAAGAATAATCTCGATTACATCGGCGTCGGGAATTATCGGAAACGCAGGACAGGCTAATTATTCTTCCTCAAAGGCTGGTCTTATCGGTCTGACAAAATCGGTCGCAAGAGAGCTTGCGGGAAGAAACATAACGGTCAATGCGGTTGCTCCGGGATTTATCGAGACCCCTATGACCGCAGGCTTTGACGACAGCAATCCGCTTGTCGCAAGCATTCCGCTTAAGAGAATGGGTAAGCCAGAGAATGTCGCCAACGCTGTTTGCTTTTTGGCAAGTGACGAGGCGGAGTACATCACGGGAGTTGTGCTCAGCGTCGACGGCGGCATAGCAATGTGATGAGAGAAATTTAGGAAATCTATATTAATCATAGTTTACAGGGAATGTGTAATATGAACAGAGTAGTAGTTACAGGAATGGGAGTTGTATCTCCTATCGGAAATAACGTAGATGAATTTTGGCAGAATCTGCGTGACGGAAAGAACGGTATCGGTTTTATCGAAGGAATCGATACGACAAATCTTGAGGTCAAAATTGCAGGCGAGGTAAAGAATTTTGACGTCACACAGTACATGAAGAAGAGCGAAGCAAGAAAAGCCGACAAGTTCACTCAGTTCGGTGTTGCCGCTGCGACTCAGGCAATGGAGCAGTCGGGTCTCTCCACAGCAGAGGACGGAAACATCGCGCCGAACAGACTCGGAGTTTATTTCGGTTCGGGTATCGGCGGAATCCAGACCTTCTGCAATGAGCACACAAAGCTTATGGAAAAGGGACCGGGAAAGGTTTCTCCGTTCTTTATCCCCATGATGATTGCAAATATGTGTGCAGGTACAATCGCTATCAAATTCGGTGCAAAGGGCTCTGCTCTTCCGATGGTAACGGCTTGTGCAACAAGCAACAACACAATAGGCGAGGCATTCAGAGCAATCAAGCACGGCTATGCCGATGCAATTATCGCAGGCGGCTCAGAGGCTGCAATCACAGAGATTGCCGTTGCTGGCTTTACCAACATGAAGGCACTTTCCACAAAGAACGACCCCGAAACAGCTTGCTGTCCGTTTGACGTCAAGCGTGACGGTTTCGTTATGGGTGAGGGTGCGGGCGCACTCGTGCTCGAGAGCCTCGACCACGCTTTGGCTCGTGGTGCAAAGATTTTCGGTGAGATTGTCGGTTACGGCTCAACCTGCGACGCTTACCACATGACAGCCCCCGACCCGACAGGCGAGTGCGGCGCAGAGAGCATGCGTCTTGCGCTTGAGGAAGCAAATATGCCTGAGGAAACTCATATCTATATCAACGCTCACGGAACAAGCACACCGCTTAACGATGTCAGCGAGACAAAGGTTATCAAGCTTGCACTCGGCGAGGAGAGAGCAAGAAAGGCTGTTGTCAGCTCCACTAAGTCAATGACGGGTCATATGCTCGGTGCGGCTGGCGCAACCGAGGCTATCGCTTCAATTCTCGCAATTGAGCATCAGACTGTTCCTCCGACAATTCATTTGACTGAGCAGGATCCCGAGTGTGATCTCGACTGCTGTCCGAACACCGCAAGAGAGACAGAAATCAATCTTGCACTTTCAAACGGACTTGGCTTTGGCGGTCACAATGCTTGCATAGCAATCAAAAAGTACAACTGATTGTATCGAGGACAGAATAATGAATAAAGAAGAAATCAAAAATATACTTCCGCACAGAGAGCCGATGCTTCTTGTCGATGAGGTAGAGCTTGTCGACGGCGAGGCTCACGGAAAGTGCTTTATAAAGGGCGACGAGTATTTCGTTCAGGGACATTTTCCGGGTCAGCCTGTTGTCCCGGGAGTTATACTCTGCGAGATGATGGCACAGTCGGCTTGCGTGCTTTTGGCAGGAGATACCGTAAAGGGATGCACTCCGTTTTTTACAGGACTTGATAAGGTAAAGTTCAGGGGACAGGTAAAGCCCGGCGATACCTTTGAGACAAAATGCGTTCTGACGGGCAACAGAAGAAATTTCTATTTTGCAAGCGCTAAGGGCTATGTAAACGGAAAGCTTTGCGTAAGTGCAGAATTCAGCTTCGCACTTGTCAAGAACGAAGAGTAACTAAAATGATGAGAGGTGTTAACGATGCCTGTTAATTTTAAGAACTTCTTTAAGCCGGGCTCACATGATAAGCAGGAAAGCGGCGTTCGCACCGCCACTGTTGTTGAGGACGGCTCTGCAGAAGCTAAGAAGACTTGCCCCGACTGCGGCAAGGAAACTCCCGTAGGGGAATTATGGGAGAATTTGAATGTTTGTGAGTGCGGACATCATTTCAGAATGAACGCACGCCAGAGAGTGGCTTATTTGGTCGGAAACGATAATTTCAACGAGATGGACTCGGAGTTAAGCAGTGAGAATGTTCTCGGTTTCCCGGGATACGACGCAAAGCTCTCAAGTGCTAAGCTCAATTCTCACGAGAACGAATCCGTTATCACGGGTACATGTGAGCTTGGCGGAGTCAAAACTGCGCTTTTTGTCATGAACTCAGAGTTTATGATGGGCAGCATGGGCTCTGTTTGCGGTGAGAAAATCACAAGACTTTTCGAGTACGCAACAGAGAATTCACTTCCCGTTGTCGGCTATACCGTTTCGGGCGGAGCAAGAATGCAGGAGGGAATTCTCTCTCTTATGCAGATGGCAAAGACAAGTGCGGCGGTAAGAAAGCACTCTGACGCGGGACTTCTTTACATCGCAGTTCTCACCGACCCGACAACGGGCGGCGTAACCGCAAGCTTTGCCATGGAGGGCGATATCATTCTCGCCGAGCCGAAGGCAACTGTCGGATTTGCGGGAAGAAGAGTTATCGAGCAGACAATCAGCAAGAAACTGCCAAAGGAATTCCAGAAGTCGGAATTTTTACTCGAACACGGCTTTGCCGATAAGATTGTTTCGAGAAAAGAGCAGAGAGAGATTATCTCGAGCTTGCTGCAAATGCATGTGGGAGGTGTCGACTGATGACTGCTTACGAAAAGCTTAAAACGGCAAGAGGAAAGGACAGACCGACAGGTTCTGACTATATCAAAAATATATTTACGGACTTTATCGAGCTTCACGGAGACAGAAGATTTTCCGACGATCAGGCTATCGTGGCAGGTATAGCAAAGCTTGACGGCGAGCCTGTCACCGTTATCGCAATCGAGCGCGGCAAGGATGTCTACGAGAGAATAAGAAGAAACTTCGGCTCTCCAAATCCCGAGGGATACCGCAAGGCACTTAGACTTATGAAGCAGGCGGAGAAGTTCCACCGTCCTATCGTATGCTTTGTCGATACGGCTGGTGCATTCTGCGGCGTCGAGGCGGAGGAAAGAGGTCAGGGTCAGGCAATTGCCGAGAACCTTTACGAGCTTATCGGACTGAAAACACCTATGATTTCCGTGATTGTCGGTGAGGGCGGCTCAGGCGGAGCACTCGCACTCGGCGTAGCCGACAGAGTTTGGATTATGGAGAATGCCTGCTATTCGGTTGTTTCTCCCGAGGGCTGTGCAAGTATTCTTTGGAAGGACGCAAAGCGTGCCGACGAGGCAGCCGAGGCTCTTCACATCACGGCGGAGAGCATGGAGAAGCTTGGCGTTGTCGAAAGAGTTATCTCAGAGCAGAGAGATCAGAGCGAGATTTACGAGGATATGAAAAATCAGCTGGAAACAGAGATAAAAATCCTCAAGATGACCGATACAGACACTCTTTTGAAGCAGAGATACAAGAGATTCAGAGCGTACTGATCAAAACAAATCAAAACAAATTCAAAATAACCGTTTTCTGATTTTAAATCGGAAGACGGTTATTTTTGTTTTTTCGGCGGACAAAAAGCTTGTCCGCCTTTTGTCCTTTTGCGCTTTGTATAATGAAATCACAACAAAGGCAAATAACAAACAAAAAGAAAAAGAGACTAAGAAAAAGACAAATACGAAAATATAAAGAAAAGGAGATACGTTATGAGCTTTTACATGAACAATCAGAGACATATGG
>CAVKLS010000005.1:0-13767 GCA_963657025.1 bacterium
ATTCAAGGTGGGAGACAATGCGAGAATTGCGGCAGGCGCCGTGGTTCTCAGTGAAGTTCCTGCCAACGCAACGGCGGTCGGCGTTCCCGCAAGGATAGTAAGACTTAACGGCGAGAGAATAAATTCCGATCTCGACCAGATTCATGTATCTGACCCCGTTTCTCAGGAGCTTTGCCGACTTCAGCTCGAGCTTGATTCGGCTTGGAAGGTGATTAACGAATTGAGCCGCAAGGTGAACCCCGAGGAAGAGGATGATATTATTTCGGAGCAATCGGACAATTAATAAATTGATATACAATCGACATATAATCGTTAAAACAATAAAGGAGTAAGCATATGAAGCTGTATAACACACTTACAAGAACAAGAGATGAGTTTGTTCCTCACGAAGAGGGCAAGGTTAAAATGTACACATGCGGCCCTACCGTTTATCATTTTGCC
The DNA here is from genome assembly GCA_963657025.1 of bacterium. Classification (GTDB taxonomy): domain Bacteria; phylum Bacillota; class Clostridia; order Oscillospirales; family Acutalibacteraceae; genus SIG603. The sequence continues at coordinate 442 of CAVKLS010000005.1, forward strand.
CATATCGGTAATCTCAGAACCTATATCATGGAGGATGTCCTCGAGAAGTTTCTGCGTTTCCAGGGCTACGATGTAACGAGAGCCATGAACATTACCGACGTCGGTCACCTCTCCAGCGATGCCGACACGGGCGAGGACAAGATGCTCAAGGGTGCAAGAAGAGAACACAAGACCGTTCTCGAGATTGCAAAATTCTACACGGACGCTTTCTTTGCCGATTGCAAGAAGCTTAATATCAAGTATCCCGATATAGTTTCTCCCGCAACTCAGAATATCCCAGAGTATATCACAATGATAACAAAGCTTCTCAAGGACGGCTATGCTTATCAGGCAGGCGGAAACGTTTACTTCGATACCTCCAAGCTCAAGAACTACTATGTTTTCGGAAATGTTGACGAGAACGATCTTGCGGTAGGTGTTCGTGACAGCGTTGAGGAGGACAGCAACAAGAAGAACAAGGCGGATTTCGTTCTCTGGTTCACTAAGTCTAAGTTTGACGATCAGGAGCTCAAGTGGGATTCCCCGTGGGGCTACGGCTATCCGGGCTGGCACATCGAGTGCTCATGCATTTCCATTAAGTACCTCGGAGAGTACCTCGATATTCACTGCGGCGGAATCGACAATGCATTCCCGCATCACACAAATGAGATTGCTCAGTCTGAGGCTTATCTCGGACATCCGTGGTGCAAAAACTGGTTCCATGTTCTTCACCTCAATGACGAGACAGGCAAGATGAGCAAGTCTAAGGGTGACTTCCTTACAGTTTCTCTTCTCGAGGAAAAGGGATACGATCCGATTGCTTACAGATTCTTCTGCCTGCAGTCTCATTACAGAAAGCCGCTCGTTTTCTCGTATCAGAACCTTGATAACGCAGTAACGGCATACGACAAGCTTGTCAAGAAAATCGCAGCCGTTCCGAACGAGGGCGAGGTTGATATGGCTGTTGTTGACGAGCAGAAGAAAATCTTCATTCAGCTTGTCGGAAACGACCTCACAACTTCACTCGGTATCACCAAGGTTTACGATGTTCTCAAGCTTGACACCAACGGTGCGACAAAGAGATACATTATCGGAGAATTTGACAAGGTGCTCGGACTCAATCTTTTGAATCCGAACAAGAAGCCTGTAAATCACGGTGATGTTACAGCTGAGGAGGCTGCCGAGATTGAGGAACTCATCGCAAAGAGAACCGAGGCAAGAAAGAATAAGGACTGGGCTGCTGCAGACGCAATCCGTGACGAGCTGAACGCAAGAGGCGTTACCGTTAAGGATACCGCAAACGGAATCGAGTGGACAGTAAGCAAAAAGTAAGAAAAAGAGGCTTTCGGTTTCAGGTTTTCCACTTTCAAATAAAATATGTTGAAAATTCGGGCGCTGTTTTCGCAGTGCCCGTTTTGTTTTGCATACTTATTTGATAAATAACTTTTCAGAGAAGAATAAGGATTGAATGTTTTCAACCAATCGGAAATATTTGTTGAAAACATTCCTCGGAATTCAAGAATATTTTGTCCGTATTCTGTCCGTTCGGACTTGCTATAATTTAGTCACAACAAAGGAAAACAAAGAGAAAAGAAAAAACAAAAACAAATAAGATCGAATTACAAACAAAAAGAGAAAAGAAAACAGAAAAAGGAGATTAATTTATGACAATGGCAATGGCAGCTGTCGGAGCATCGGCAATAGTGATGTGCTTCATAGGCAGAGGAACGCCGTTCGGAAAGGCGTGAAACCGAGAAAGAGAAATAAAGAAAGTAAGAGGAAACTAAAATGCAGCTTATTAAGAAAGCTTTGAGATATATGGACAGAATATTCGAAACAGCGGGAGAGAACAGAAAGTATCTTTATCCCCACACGGATTTATTCTGATAAAATTAATTTGATTACAACCCTTCAATAACATATACCTTATCACACCACACTTAACAATTACGGCGTCCGCAGAAAGCGAGCGCCGTTTTTGTGTTTTCGTCAAAGTTCTTTTCTATTGAAAAAAACGCTTCGTTCCTGTAAAATGAACAGGAATACCAAAATAAATTTAACGGAAAAGAAGTACAAGATGAAAATAGGAAATTTGGAAATCAACGGTCAGGCGATACTTGCTCCCATGGCGGGCGCTACCGACTCGACCTTCAGAAAAATATGCTCGGACTTCGGCTCGGCTTACACGGTCACGGAGATGGTGTCGTCAAAGGCGATAACCTTCGGTCAGAAGAACACCTACGAAATTATGAATCTCGAAAGGGACAACCACCCCGTTTCAATTCAGCTCTTCGGAGATGACCCCTTCACCTTTGCCCGTGCGGCAAAAAAGGCTATGGAGTTCGGCCCCGATATGATTGATATAAATATGGGCTGTCCCGTTCCCAAAATTGCGGGAAACGGCTCTGGAAGCGCACTGATGAAAAGACCCGACCTTTGCGGAAACATCGTTAGGGCGGTAAAGGAGGCTGTGCCCGTGCCCGTTACGGTCAAGATACGAAAGGGTTGGGACGAAAACAGTGTGAATGCCGTTGAGGTTGCGAAAATCTGCGAGGAGGCGGGTGCCGATGCGATTGCGGTTCACGGCAGAACGAGAGCCCAGATGTATGAGCCGCCTGCAGACTGGGAGATAATCAGACTTGTAAAAAATGCGGTCAAGGTGCCTGTCATCGGAAACGGTGACGTAAAGGATGCCGTTTCTGCCGCACTTATGATAGACAAAACGGCGTGCGATGCGGTCATGATAGGAAGAGCGGCTCTCGGAAATCCGTGGATTTTCAGAGAAATCAACGCTTGTCTTCGTGAGGACGTGAGAATTATGCCGCCGCCATCCGTTGAGGAAAAAATCATCGTCATAAGAAAGCACATAGGCTTGATGTGCGAGGAAAAGGGCGAGATGCGTGCGATGAAAGAGGCAAGAAAGCATGTCGGCTGGTATATGCATGGTCTGAGAAATGCCGCCGAATTCAGAAGAAGAGCGGGCTATCTCTCAACCCTTTCGGAGCTTGACGAATTACTAAAAGATGTTTATATCGAGAACAAAAGATCAGACGAAGACGGAGAATAAAAATGAAGCTGCTTGTTATAGACGGAAACAGTATAGTTAACCGTGCGTACTGGGGAATAAAGCCGCTCACGACAAAGAGCGGCGAGCCTACCAATGCGATTTACGGTTTCCTTTCGATAGTGAATAAAATTAAATCGGAGCTTGAGCCTGACGGAATTGCCGTCGCATTTGACATGCACGCACCGACCTTCCGCCACAAGGCTTATGCGGGCTACAAGGCGGGCAGAAAGGCCATGGAGCCTGAGCTCTCTGCTCAGATGCCGATTTTAAAGGAGCTTCTCTCCTATCTCGGCTACACCGTTGTTTCGCTTGAGGGCTATGAGGCTGACGATATTCTCGGAACACTTGCCAAAAAATGCGAGGCTACGGGCGACATATGCTACATCGCAACGGGAGACAGAGACAGCCTTCAGCTTGTCTCCGACGTCACAACCGTAAGACTTGCCACGACAAAGTTCGGCAAGAGCGCAGTCACGCTTTACGATGTCGATATGATAAAGGAGACCTTCGGCGTCACTCCGCCTCAGCTTATCGATATAAAGGCTATTCAGGGAGATTCCTCCGATAAAATTCCCGGAGCCGCAGGAATCGGCGAAAAGGGCGCAAAGGAGCTTGTTTCAAAATTCGGTTCGGTCGAATACATCTATTCTCACATAGACGAGATAGACATCAAGCCGAAAATGAAGGAAAAGCTTCTTGCCTCAAAGGATATGGTGGAATTATCCTATTTCCTCGGAAAAATAGATACGAATGTTCCGATTGACACCGAGATTGAAAATTACCGCTTAAAGCCTATCGATATGCCAAAGGCATCGGCTCTTATGACAAGACTTGAGCTTTTCAAGCTTATGGAGCAGATGAATATCTCTCTTGGAGTGGCAACCTCCGTGCAGACCGAGGAAGAGGTCAAGACAGAATACAGCTTCAAGACACTTTCGGACGGTGCGCCGCTTCTTGCGATGACGGCTGACGAGGGAAAGGCTTATTTTGTTAACGACTACGACGAGAGCGGAGAAATAAGCGAGATGTATTTTGTCGTCGGCGAGACGGTGTATACATTCAAGCCTAGCGATATTTTCCTGAGAAGCTTCTGTGAAAATAAGTCGATTGAAAAATATACCAATGATATCAAGCTTTTCCACAAGGTTCTTCTGAAAAAAGGTATCTCTCTTGAGAATATCAGGACAGACACCTCTCTGGCGGCTTATCTTCTCAATCCTTCCGAAAAGAAGCTGAAAGTCACACGCTTTGAGAAGCTTGCGATGCTTGAAGCAGAGTACGGAATTTCTGCCGCAAAGCTCGAAAACGAAAATGCGGCGGCGGTCGCAGTATTTCCCAAGCTTTGCGATAAGCTCAAAAAGGAAATTGACGAAAGAGATCAGACGGAGCTTTTGGAGAAAATAGAGATTCCTTTCTCGCTTGTCTTGGCGGCAATGGAGATTGAGGGAGTCAAGGTAAACCGAGACGACATTGTTTCCTACGGAGAGAAGCTGAAAATAAGGAAGGACGAGCTTGAAGCGAAAATCAAGGAGCAGACGGGCGACATCAATCTCAATTCTCCTAAACAGCTGGGAACGGTTCTTTTTGAGGATATGGGCTTGCCGCACGGAAAGAAGACCAAAACGGGATATTCCACCGACGCATCTGTTCTCGAGCCGCTCAGGTGGGAGTATCCGATAGTTGCCGATATTCTCGAGTACAAGGCTCTCGGAAAGCTTTATTCCACCTATGTGGAGGGACTTCTGAAGGTTATCGGAAATGACGGAAGAATACACTCCACCTTTAACCAGACCGAGACAAGAACGGGAAGAATAAGCTCCACAAATCCGAATTTACAGAATATCCCCGTAAGAACGGAGCTAGGCAGAGAGATGAGAAAATTCTTTGTCGCAGAGGAAAATCATGTGCTTGTCGACGCCGACTATTCGCAGATTGAGCTTAGAGTTTTGGCTCATGTCGCGAACGATGAGGTTATGATAGACAGCTTTGTCAGCGGCAAGGATATTCACAGAGCGACTGCGGCGAGAGTTTTCGGATTACCGGAGGAGATGGTCACGCCGCAGATGAGATCGAGCGCAAAGGCGGTAAACTTCGGTATTGTCTACGGAATCGGAGCATTCTCGCTTTCCAAGGATATCGGCGTCAGCGTGAAAGAGGCTAAGGCTTATATTGAGGAGTATCTCAAGAATTTCAGCGGCGTCCGTGATTACATGGAAAAGGTGATAAGCGATGCGAAGAAGAACGGCTATGTCGAGGATATTTTCGGCAGAAGAAGATATTTGCCCGAGCTCTCAAGCTCAAATGCCATAGCAAGAGCCGCAGGAGAGAGAATAGCAAGAAACATGCCTATTCAGGGTGCTGCCGCAGATATAATCAAAATCGCAATGATTAAGGTTTATGCTCGCTTGAAGGAAGAGAAGCTTGAGGCTAAGCTTGTTTTGCAGATTCACGATGAGCTCATAGTTGAGTGCCCCGAGAGCGAGGCGCAGACGGTCAAGAAAATTCTCGAGGAAGAAATGTCGGGCGCCGTGAATATGGCGGTTCCGATGACGGCAGACGCACATATCGGTAAAAGCTGGTATCAGGCAAAGGGATAAGGACAGAAAATTATGAATACACCTATACTTTTTTGCTGTCCCGTTTGCGGCTGTGGCTTAACGCAGACAAGCGGAGCACTTGTCTGCGGCAATAAAGAAAAAAAGCATTCCTTTGATATTGCAAGACAGGGCTATGTGCACCTTGTGAAGTCAAACAAGATGCACTCGAAAAATCCCGGAGACACCGCCCTTATGGTAAATTCGAGGAGAGAATTTCTGGAGGCGGGGTACTACGGAATTTTTGCCGATAAGCTATTGGAGCTTGTGAAAAAATACTCCGAAAAAAATCCCGTGATTCTCGACTGCGGAAGCGGAGAAGGGTATTATACCGCCAAGCTGGCGACCGAATTTGAGGCAGTGCACGGCTTTGATATTTCAAAGCTTGCCGTAAAGGCGGCTGCGGGAAAATACAAGAATATCAACTTTGCCGTGGCAAGCGTTTTTGATATTCCTTTTTCGGACGAAAGAGTCGATGTTCTGACGGATGTTTTCTCGCCGCTTGCGGAAAAAGAGTTTTTGAGAGTTCTCAAAAAGGGCGGAAGTTTTATCTATGCCGTTCCCGGGGAAAGACATTTGTGGGGGCTCAAAGAGGTTCTTTATGAGAATCCTTACGAAAATGAGCACAAGGACACGAACTACGACGGCTTTTCTCTTTTGGAGAGGGTGAGCGTGAAGGGGAATATTCACCTTGACGAAAGCCGCCAGATTATGAATCTTTTCAGCATGACGCCGTATTACTGGAAAACCGACGTCTCGGGAAGCGAGAGGCTAAAAAAGCTTGAGTCGCTCGATACCGAAATTCACTTTGATTTTCTTGTTTACAGAAAGGATTAAAATGGAGCTTTTTGATTTGATGTACTCGAGAAGGAGTATCCGCAAATATACCGATGAAAAAATATCCGACGAAAAACTTGAGAAAATAGTCAAGTCGGGGCTTTTGGGCGCAACGGGCAGAAACACCCATTCACCCGAATTTATTGTTGTAACCGATAAGGAGGTTCTCGAAAAGCTCTCTCACGCAAGAGTCGGTGCGGCTAAAATGCTCGAGGGTGCGGCTGCGGCGATAGTCACGCTCGGCAATTCGCAGAAGACAGACACCTTCGTGGAGGACGCTTCCATTGCGCTCGAAAACATGCACCTCATGGCTTTTTCGCTCGGTATCGGTTCATGCTGGATTCAGGGTAAGGGAAGAGCGGCTGAAAGCGGAGAGAGCACAGAGGAATATGTCCGCTCGATTCTGGAGTTTCCGAAGGACTTGAGTCTGATTGCGATTTTGTCCCTGGGAGTGCCAAGTGAATTAACGAAAGCTTATACAGATGACGATATAGATTTTTCCCGTGTTCACAAAGAGAAATACTGATATTCAAAATAAAAGCGAAAATCGGTGTGGTTTTGAAATCACGCCGATTTTTTGTGCGTATGAAGCTTGTTCTTTGCGGTAAATTGCTTGTATTTGACAATTTGCTATGTTATTATTTAACTGACGAAAGTTGCGATTTGAAGCCAAGCGGCTTTTTTGAAAAGAAGGTAGATTAAGAATAATGATTAAGGTGTTATTTGTTTGCACGGGCAACACCTGCCGCAGTCCCATGGCTGAGGGTATTTTCAGGGCAATGCTGCGTGCTGACGGAAATGAAAACATAATGTGTCAAAGTGCCGGAATTGCGGCTTTGCCCGGACAGGACGCAGCCGAAAACGCAGTGAAGGCTATGGCAGAGGAAAATATAGATATTTCTTCGCACGAATCAAGAAGGATCACCCCCGAGGAGATTATGACTTGGGATGTGTATTTTGTTATGAGCGAAACTCACGGATATATTCTCGAGAAGGCGGGTGTGCCCAGAGACAGAATTTATGTGAGCGAAACAATAGACGATCCTTTCGGCGGTGACATTGAGGTTTACCGCAAGTGCCGAGACAACATCAAGCGTGCGGTCTCCGATTTTTACGGAAAGCTGAAGGCTTACGCTTCATGACGGAAATTATGCGTGAGGAGCATGTCGCAGCGGTGGCACAGCTTGAGAAGGAGTGCTTTTCACAGCCGTGGAGCGAAAAATCTTTGCTTGAAGAGATTGAAAATCCCGACGCCTATTTTATAGTAGAGACGGAAAACGGCGAAGTGGTAGGCTATGCGGGCATGCATACTCCTTGCGGAGACTGCTATGTCGATAATATTGCCGTTTTTGAGAGGCACAGAGGAAAAGGCTACGGCGAAAAGCTGACTTGTTCGCTTATCGAAAAGGCAAAAGAGCTTGGAGGTTTTATTTCCCTCGAGGTGAGAGAGTCTAACGCTCCCGCAATCGGTCTTTACGAAAAGCTTGGATTTTCGGCGGTCGGAAAGAGAAAAAACTTCTACACATCCCCACGGGAGGACGCAGTCATATATACAAAGACATTTAACACGGATTGAGAATTCCCCACAGCAGAGCGCAAGTCCGATTCAAACTACACATTTGTGTGGGGCGCACTGTCTGTAAACGGTATATACTGTGTTTGTGCAAAGGTAATTTAACGAAGGAGAGAAAGAATAATGCTGATTCTCGGAATAGAGAGCTCGTGTGACGAGACCGCCGCTTCGGTGGTCGAGGACGGAAGACGGGTTCTTTCAAATATAGTCGCAACTCAGGTTGAGGAGCACAAGCTTTACGGCGGTGTTGTTCCCGAGATTGCGTCAAGGCGGCACAGCGAGGCTATCACGGGGGTTGTCCGTGAGGCACTTTCAGCCGCAGACAAGACAATAGACGACATCGACGCCATAGCCGTGACCTATGCGCCCGGACTTATCGGAGCACTTTTGGTTGGCGTGAACTTTGCGAAGGGACTTTCTCTTGCGAGCGGAAAGCCGCTTGTGCCGGTTCATCATCTGAGAGGTCACATCGCATCGAACTACATAACAAGCAAGGAGCTTGAGCCGCCGTTTCTCTGCTTGGTTGTGTCGGGCGGACACAGCCACATAATCAGCGTCGATTCTTACACCGAGCTTCATATTCTCGGAAGAACGAGGGACGATGCGGCAGGCGAAGCCTTCGACAAGGCGGCAAGAAGTATGGGAATGCCGTATCCCGGCGGAATTATGATGGACAAGGTGGCAGAAAACGGAAACCCGAACGCTTATAAGCTTCCACGACCGAGCGTAGCGGGTGCACCGCTTGATTTCTCGTTTTCGGGACTCAAGACCGCTGTTATAAACATCATTCACAATGCCGAGCAGAGGGGCGAGACGATTAATGTTCCCGATTTGTCGGCTTCTTACCGAAAGGCTGTTGTAGACAGTCTGACAGGCAACTTCGTGAAGGCGGCTGAGCAGACGGGTTACAAAAAGCTTGTGATTGCGGGTGGCGTTTCCGCAAACTCACTTCTGAGAAGAAACATGGAGAAAATCTGTGAGCAGAGAGGCTGGGAGTTCTATCGTCCAGACCTTAAGTATACGGGCGACAATGCGGCGATGATTGCAAGCCAGGGCTACTATGAGTATCTTGCGGGAAATACCGCAGGGCTTGACCTCAATGCCTGCGCACAGCGCTCCATCGATTTGGGCTGATTCGGATTTTGTAGGATTTTACCGCAAGGTAATTTGAATATGTGAGAGGATAAAAAATGAAGAGATTATCAAAGGTGTTTGTCCTGTTTGTGGCACTCGCACTGACAATGACGGTTTGCGGACCGATTGTCGAGAAGACGGGTGTAACGGCTGCGGCAGACTCGACATCAATCAACTTTTACGGTGCGCTGAACGCACACACTCCGCTTTTGGCATATCCAAAAGAAAATGCCCTTATCTATCAGAGAATAGGCAAGGGAACGACCGTGGAAATTCTTTCCGACACATCAAGCTATTACTATGTTAAGGTTGGCAGTCTGACGGGATATCTCCCCAAAAACAAAGTAAATACTTTCAATGCCACTTTGATTTCAAGTGCTGATTTTAAGGTTGGCGCGGGAAGCAATTACAGAACGATAGCATCGCTTTCATCGGGAACAAAGATATTTGTTATCTCGAAGAAGACCAACTGGAGCTATGTCATGTATAACGGACAGAAGGGATGGATTCCGAACTCCGCTATCAAGAGATACTCGATAAGCAAGGTGTCCACGGCTACCGACAGAGTGGCTACCTTTAACGTCAAGGCGGCTGTCCGCAGTGCTATGTCGTCGTCATCGGAAAGCCTTGCTTACTGCGGCGTCGGCACGCAGGTCAAGGTTCTCTCGGTAGGAGAAAGCTGGACAAGGGTTCAGGTCGATTCAAAGGTCGGCTATGTTTCCACCAACTACCTCAGACGAGGAAACGGCTATGTTAAAACCGCTAACACAAAGCTCAGAGGTTCCGCTTCCGATACAGGCAGTGTTCTCTCTGTTCTTTACAGAGACGAAAGAATAACGATAGTAAATCAGGGTACAAAGTGGACGCAGGTCATCGTGGCAGGCGTCAGAGGTTATATTCTGACAAGTGCTGTTGCTCAGGATAAGGTTTACTCCGTAAGCGGCTCTGATTCGGCAACTCAGATTTACACTGTGACGGCTACAACTCAGCTTAAGAGCGGAAAGGGCTCTGGCTCAACTCTTGCCACACTCGAAAAGGGAGACACGGTATACTATGTTTCCAAGTCCGGCAACTACTATCAGGTTAAGTCCGGTACAAATACAGGTTATGTTCTTGCAAGCAAGTTAAAATACGGCAATGCGAAAATTCTTGCAAACGATACTCCTGTTAAGAGAGTGGCTTCCGCTTCGGGTGATACCATCCGTACGCTGAGTCAGGGAACAAGAGTATGCGTTCTTTCGATAGTCAGAAGCTGGGCAAAGATTCAGGTCGGCGAAATCACAGGTTATGTTCAGGTAGGCCTTTATGAGAAGGACTACACCGCAAACACCGACATAAGCCCCGAGAGCCAGCTTCTCTTCACAACAAAGGCAACAAAGCTTTATAAGAGTACAAGCTCCACATCCGGCACGATTGCAAGCCTTCCGAAGGGAACAATTCTCAATAAGGTATGCAAGAGCTCAAGCGGCGCATTCTATCAGGTTGTCGTTGCGGGCAGAATCGGCTATGTTTACACAAACGATATAAGCTACGGCAACGGTATCGTAAGAGCAAACGGGGTTCAGCTTTTAAGCTCGCCGAATGCTTCCTCGTCGGTTGTCAGAACACTCAGCAGATACAATAAAATCACCATTCTCAAGGAGAGCGGAGATTATTATTACATCACATACAGCGGAAAGACAGGCTATGTTCTCAAGCCGTTTGTCTGTAAGATAACAACGGGCTATTCTTTCTCGACGCTCACGACAAAGAAGCTTGTTATAGAAGGAAATCTCTACAGCAGCGCATCGACCTCAAGCTCGGTTTTGACATCAATTTCGGGCGGTCAGAGCGTATATGTAATCGAGCAGAGCAATGATTTCTACAAGGTAGTTTACGGCAACAGAATTGGTTATATCCACAATGACGCATTCAACCCCGTTTCGTCGGGCAGAACAAATGCCGATCTGAAGCTTTATTCTTCCACCGATTCGAATCACTCCACTCTCGCATACATTCCGTCGGGCTCATCGGTTTCCATCGTCAAGGACTACGACGACAACTGGATGCAGATAAGATACGACGGAAAGACAGGCTATGTTCTCTCCACATATATCGACAGAACAAACAGCTCCGAGTACTCATGGAGAAACGAGAACGGCTACTGGTTTGCTTATGACAAGGCAGGAAACCGCGTAAGAGATGTTTCCGATATCGTAAGCGGCCCTTATAAGATAGTTACCTACAAGTACCAGTGCATTACCGTTGTTTACGCAAGATCAAGTGACGGCAGCTACAATCTCCCTGTCAAGGCTATGATTTGCTCACCGGGATACGGCACTCCTGAGGGAACCTACTATTCACCGTCAAGCTTCCGCTGGCTGCAGATGGTCGGCGATACCTATGCTCAGTGGTGCACCGATATTATCGGAAGCTACCTCTATCATACTGTTCCCGACTGGACTCTCAACAATCTCGACCTCGAGGTTGATGAGTTCAATTACCTCGGCTCTATCCGCTCACTCGGATGCATAAGACTTCTCGCTTCCGACTGCAAGTGGATTTATGACAACACGGGTGCCGGTCAGGAGATTCAGATTACACCGTACAACAATTCTCCCGTAAGCAAGCCTGCAAACATCTATGTTCCGAGCTGGCATTCTTGGGATCCTACTGATCCGACAGCACACTACAAGTGCCTCGAGAACGGATGCCACTAAGGCAAACAAAAGCTAAATAGGCTGAATTCAGACGCTCTCAAAAACCGAGAGCGTCTTTTTTGCTCTGTTCTTTGTCAAAAAATTCACGCACACGGGCTTAAACCTATTGCAACGATATGTATTACTGTGATATCATAACTATTTGTACAGATGAAAAAATATCGATTTAAGGTGTGTATCGGTAAATAAATCCGTACGGGTAAGAAAAAGAAAATAACAATGAAGGGGAGGAATTAAATTGGAGAAAAAACAGAAGAAAAGCACGATACTGCGATTTTTCCCGTTTACAAAGGGATTTCGCACAATGTTTGCCGTATCGTTTTTGCTGGTGCTGATAAGCGTTATAGCTAACTATCTGACGCCGCAGGTTATCAGAATAACGGTCGATTCCGTAATAGGAACAGAGCCGTTCGCACTGCCTGATTTTGTCGTTTCCGTGATAAACAAAATCGGCGGCAGAGAAGAGCTCGTGAAGCACATTGCGATTTGTGCGGCTGTGTCGCTGGTGCTTGCGATAATCACCCAAACGGCAGACCTTTTTGCGAGGCGACTCCTTGCCAAGTCCTGCGAGGGCACGGTCAAGAGAATAAGAGACAGACTTTTTTCGCATATTCAGAGACTTCCGTATGAGTGGCATAACCGCAACCAGACGGGAGATATAATTCAGCGTTGTTCGACCGATGTCGAGACTATTCTGAGCTTTTTGAACGAGCAGCTCACCGCCATGCTCAGAACCGTGTTTTTGATAGTGACGGCGCTTGTCTTTATGATACCGATGAGCCTGAAGCTGAGCCTTATCGCAATAGGCTTTTTGCCGCTCACCGTTGCCTATTCGTTCCTTTCATATTCGCTTACGGCTAAGTTCTTTAAGGATGCGGACGAGTGCGAGGGTCAGCTGACGGCAATCGCTCAGGAAAACTTCACGGGAGTGCGTGTGGTAAGAGCATTCGGAAGAGAAAAGTTCGAGCTTGATAAATTCCACGCCAAAAATGAGGAGTTCACTCAGAAATGGCAGAAGCTTGGCAGAATCATGGGCTTTAACTGGGGCGCTGGAGATTTTCTCTCATCCGCTCAGGCGATAGTTATTTGTATCGTGGGAGTCGTTTTCACGGTTAAGGGCGAACTCACAAGCGGAGAATTTCTGGCATTTGTTTCCTACAATTCCATGCTTATCTGGCCCGTGAGAAACTTCGGAAGAATTCTTGCGGAGCTTTCCAAGACGAGTATAAGCTCGACAAGAATTTTCGAGATACTCGACGAAGAGGAGGAGAAGGACTGCGAAAATCCGTACACGGGAGAGATTAAAGGGGACATCGAATTCAAAAATGTCAGCTTTTCCTATAACGATAACGGAGAAACCCTTGATGACATAAGCTTTACCGTCAAAGAGGGCACCACCCTCGGTATACTCGGTTCGACAGGCTCGGGAAAATCCACGCTTAT
>CAVKLS010000005.1:13777-24647 GCA_963657025.1 bacterium
ACCATAGGCGGAGTGGACATAAGAGACATGAAGCTTGAAGACCTGAGAAGTAAAATAGGTATTGTTCTTCAGGAGCCGTTTCTTTTCTCAAAAAGCTTCAAGGATACCATTTCCGACGGTTCACAGTACCATGACCTTGAGAGCGTGAGAAAATATGCTTCCTATGCGGTTATCGACGATACCATAGCTAATTTTGCCGAGGGCTACGACACTCAGATAGGCGAAAGAGGCGTCACGATTTCGGGCGGTCAGAAGCAGAGAGTTGCCATAGCAAGAATGCTCATGCAGGAGACTCCCGTAAAGATTTTTGACGATTCTCTCTCGGCAGTCGATATGGAAACCGACGCCATGATAAGAGAGTCGATAAACAAAAACGTCAAGGGAACCACGATAATTATTGCACACAGAATCACCACGATTATGAATGCCGATAAAATCATCGTTCTCGATAAGGGAAGGCTTGTCGAAGAGGGCACTCACGAGGAGCTTATCCATGAGGACGGATTCTACAAGCGCATTTATGAAACTCAGAAGGCACCGACCGAAGGAGGGGAATAAATGGATTTTAAATATGAGGATATGAAAGGAGTTTCAGGCTTCACCACCTGGAAAAAGCTGATGCCGACGGTCAAGCCGTACACGGGAGACATGATAAAGCTTGCCCTGTTTATGTTGCTTGCCTCGGCGGTAGACACGTTCACGCCGCTTATGTCAGGCTATGCCGTAGACCTTTTCATCACAAAAGGCACGACAAAGGGGCTCCCGATTTTTGCGCTCGTGTGCGCTCTGGGCGGTCTTTCACTTGTTGTCAGCACGGTTATGATGGCAAAAATCGCCATTGATATCGAGATGTACATAAGCCGTGACCTCAAAAACAAGCTTTTTGACCACCTTCAGATTTTGGGATTTGATTATTACAACACCACGCCCGTCGGAACGATACTTGCAAGAGCACTCTCCGATTCGGGAAAAATCGGCACGGTTTTTGCCTGGAGTATGGTCGATATTGTGTGGTCTGTTGCTTTCGTACTCGGCTCGATAATAGTTATGTGCGTTATCAACATAAAGCTGGCGGCACTTATCATTGTGATAATTCCGTTCATCGGTGTGATAACCTATTTTTTCCAGAAAAAGATACTGGCGGCAAACCGAGAGGTTCGTCACATAAATTCCGAGATAACAAGAAATTTCAATGAGGGTATCTCGGGTGCGAAAACCTCGAAAACTCTCGTCATCGAGAAAAAGAACGAGGAGCATTTCGAGGAGACGACAGAGCACATGAGACAGTCCTCCATCCGTGCCGTCACGATAAATGCGATTTATGTTCCGATAGTCTCGTTTCTCACGTCGCTTGCCGTTGCGTTTGTCCTGACAAAGGGCGGCTCATCGGTTATTCTCGGCGACATAAGCGTAGGCGAGCTTACAATATTCTTTAACTACGCACTTGTCATTGCCGACCCTGTTCAGCAGTTTGCGAGAGTTCTCTCAAGGCTTATCTCAACTCAGGTAAACATCGAGCGATGCAATTATCTTCTTGAGATAGAGCCGCTTATAAAGGATAAGCCGGAGGTTGTCGAGAAGTACGGTACGGCATTCGAGCCGAAAAAGGAAAACTGGGAGCCTATTGTCGGTCACATTACATTTGACGACATCAGCTTTAAGTATCCTGACGGAACGGACTATGTTTTGGAGCATTTCAGCCTTGATGTGCCTGCCGGAACAACGGTTGCGATAGTCGGAGAGACGGGAGCGGGAAAGTCCACGCTTGTCAATCTGGCTTGCAGATTTTTTGAGCCGACGGACGGAAGAATTCTGATAGACGGAGTGGATTACCGTGAGCGAAGCTCTCTTTGGCTTCACTCAAACATCGGCTATGTTCTGCAGACGCCGCATCTTTTCTCGGGCACAGTAAAGGAAAACATTCGCTACGGAAGACTTGACGCCACCGACGATGAGATAGTGGCTGCGGCTAAGCTTGTTTCGGCTCATGACGCGATTATGAGAATGGAAAAGGGCTACGACAGCGATGTCGGCGAGGGCGGCGACCAGCTTTCAACTGGAGAAAAACAGCTCATTTCCTTTGCGAGAGCCGTTCTTGCAGACCCAAAAATTTTTGTTCTCGATGAGGCGACCGCTTCAATCGACACGAGAACAGAGCAGCTGATTCAGAATGCTATTTCCAAGCTGCTCGGAACGAGAACAAGCTTTCTTATCGCTCACCGACTTTCTACCATTCGTCAGGCAGATATGATTCTGGTGGTCAAGGGCGGAAAAATAATTGAGCGAGGAACGCACTATGAGCTTATGAAACAGGGCGGCTACTATGCCGACCTCTACAACAAGCAGTTTTCCGAGGAGAGCACGAAGAAAATCTTTGAGAGCGAAAACGCCTGATGTTTGATGAACAAATGAAAACAGCCTGTGAGATGAAATTCTCATAGGCTGTAATTTTTACTGTTATGCTTTGTGTTTATTATAAAATGTGTGAGTAAATCGATACTCCGACAACGGTAAGTATACCCGCAACAACGACCGCGAGGCTTGAGAGTGCACCCTCGATTTCTCCGAGCTCCATGGCCTTTGATGTTCCGATTGCGTGAGACGCCGTGCCAAGAGCGATTCCCTTTGCGATTGGCTCCTCGATGCGGAAAATCTTAAGAATGAGATCGCCGAAAACATTGCCGAGTATTCCCGTGACGATGATTACCGCAACCGTTACGGCAACATAGCCGCCCTGCTCTTCGGAAAGCGCCATACCGATTGCCGTTGTGATGGATTTCGGCAGAAATGTGACATATTCCTCGTGGCTGAACTTGAATATCAGGGCGAGAACAAGAACGGTGGTGAGCGATGTTACCGCTCCTGCGGTTACGCCTGCGATGATAGCCTTCCAGTTGTTTTTGAGAATCTGAAACTGCTCGTAAAGCGGAATTGCAAGGCAGACAGTAGCCGGTGTGAGAAGATAGCTTATGTATTTTGCGCCCTCATAGTAGGTGTTATAATCAACCTTACATACGATGACGAAAATAATTGTTATTACAATCGAGATAAGAAGCGGATTTAAAAATGAATGATTCCATTTTTTCTTTAACTGCATTCCCGCAAAGTAAGCGGCAAGCGAGATGACCGCACCCATAAAGGTGGATTCCTGAAGTAAACTCATGCGTCTGTCTCCTTATCTGCGGATTTTCTGACGATGAGCTGAGTGACAACTCCTGCTACACCCATGACCAAGAATGTGGTTACTACTGTTACGATTATGTATGAAAGCCACGATGAACCGATTACAGACCAGGACTCGACAAGACCCACGGCTGCGGGAATGAACATGACGGGCATGATTTCAACAAGGAATTTTCCCGTTTCCCTTACGCTGTCTATCGGCAAAAGCTTTGTTTGCAGCAAAATAAACATAATAATTATTCCGTAGATGCTTCCGGGTACGGGGAGCGGCAGAACACTGTGCAACAGGTCTCCCACAAAGGAGACAAGCAAAATAATCGTGAATTGCTTCAGATATTTCATATTATCTATTCCTTCTTTCCTTTGACCCTGAAAAAGACATAACAAAAATACTGAATTAACAAATGGGGTCGTATAATAAAATAGACCTCATTTTCTCATTCGTCAATAGAAAATTTAAGTTTTTTGGTAAATATGAAATAATTTCATACTTGCGCTTAGTGCTATATCCACAAAGAAAGGTGGTTTTATTTTGGAAAAGAGAAATAAAACCGAAAATTGCACAAAAAGAAGTCACTCCGTTTCGTTCGGAGTGACTTTCGGGTTATTTAAGCTTAAGGTCGTTTATGCAAAGACCTGTGATGATTTTCGGGTAGAAGTAGGTGGACTTCTGCGGCATTTTTTCGCCTGCTCTTGCGACAGCGCCGATTTCCTCGACTCTTGTGGGATTGATGATGAATGCACACTGAGCGTTCTTGGCGTCAACCTCGCTTATAGCCTCGTCAAAGGAGCGTGTGTAAACAAGATTCTTTCCGCTTGCCATGTTCTCCTTGTCTATTCCCAAAAGCTTTTCGAGAATGAGGGAGTGAAGAACGGATACGTCAAGACCACGGGAAGCTTCGCTCTTATCAGGCAGAACGCTTTCCATCACGCTTAAGTCCTTGAGTGTGAGCAGCGTCCATTTTCCGTTTCCGCCGTAGTAGCCGAATGCCTTTTTGCCCTCGTCATAAAGCTCTGTGAGCTTTTTCTCCATGTCGGAAACATCTTCTCTTTCCTCGATGTCGAAAAACTCCTTGCAGTCGGAAATGAGCTTCTCGCCGTCAAAGTTATCAATGCCTTTGATAAGTCTGTGTGTCGGGAAGACGACAAGACCGGGGTGAGCCATATCGACGAGCATCATCATGACGTAGTTTGAGCCCGGGCAGTAGATGCCGTTATCTCGGCAGTAGTTTCTGAAGTTGATTGCCGTTTCGTAGCGGTGGTGACCGTCTGCGATATAGAGCTTTCTGTCGGCGAAGTCCTCGGCAATGGCGGCAATGGAAAGCTTATCGTTCACAACCCACATACGATGAATGACAAGACCGTCGTCAAACTCGTATCTCGGCTTGGTTGTCGAAGCGAGATTATCGAGTCTGTCGCTTGTAACATGTTTCTCGTCAATATAGAGAGAATAAATCTGCGAGAAATTGCAGAAGGTTGACTTCATGAGATTGAGTCTGTCTTCCTTAGCCTTGGAGAGAGTTTCCTCGTGCGGAAGGACTATTCCCGCTGAGAAATCCTCGACCTGAACTCGGCAGATGAAGCCGCGAAGCTTCTTTGTTTCGCCGTGGTCAACCTGAGTTTTGAACTCCTCCTCGTAGATATAAATTCCCTCTTCCTCATCGTGGGTCATAATATCGTTCTCAAGCCACTCGTCAAGAAGGCTCTTTGCCTCTTCGTAAGGGTTCTCTCCCTTGGGGAGCTCGAGTCTTATCATGTTGTAGGGATTGTTCTCAAGAAGCGAAAGTCGCTGACTTTCGGGTACGATGTCGTACGGGGGACAGGTGAGATCTTTGATGTCGCCCGCCTTATCTGTGTATCGGATAGCTCTGAAAGCTTTGATTTCAGCCAAAATAATTCTTCCTTTCCTGTTTTTCTTTGGGTGTTTGATTTGATTTTACAGTGAAACAGCACTTTAGTCAACTAAAATTTGAAAGGGAAAAGCGGCGTGACTGCTTTTCTTGTGTGAACAATTTTATACGATAACATTCACACATTCGTCACTTAACCGTTATATCATAGCAGACAGCAAAAAATATATGCGATGTGAGACCCGGAACTCAAGGAACAAATCCGGTTCGCTCGCAGCGAAAGGAATGAATATATATGATAGAGGTAAAAAACCTCACCAAGCGTTACGGCGGCTTCACGGCACTCAATAACGTATCCTTCAGCATTGACGAAGGACAGGTTATCGGCTTCCTGGGCCCTAACGGTGCGGGTAAGTCCACGGCGATGAACATAATCACGGGTTATCTTTCGGCAAGCGAGGGCTCGGTTACGGTTATGGGCAAGAGCATTCTTGACGAACCGAACGAGGTTAAGTCCATGATTGGCTATCTTCCCGAAATTCCGCCTGTTTACACGGATATGACGGTCAAGGAGTATCTTGACTTCATGTACAACCTAAAGAAGGTTAAGATAAACAAGAAGGAGCACATCGAAGAGATCTGCGAGGTCACGAAAATAAGCGATGTTTACGGCAGACTTATCGGAAATCTCTCGAAAGGTTACCGCCAGAGAGTCGGCATCGCACAGGCACTTCTCGGAAATCCGCCCGTGCTCATTCTTGATGAGCCGACGGTCGGTCTTGACCCGAAGCAGATTATCGAGATAAGAAATCTGGTGAAGAGACTCGGAAAGAACCATACCGTTATTCTGAGCTCGCATATTCTCTCTGAGGTTCAGGCGGTTTGTGACAGAATTTTGGTTATCAACCGCGGCAGACTTGTGGCAGACGGTACTGCTGAGCAGCTGCGCCACAGCCTTTCCGATGACCACAAGCTCACCCTCAGAATTGACGGTGAGGAGTCTGAGGTTATCGGCATGCTCAGAACACTTCCGTACATCAAGAGCGTAGATTCTCTCGGAAGCAAGGAAACCGGAACGGTGGACTATCAGATTGAGAGCGTGGACGACAAGGACATCAGACGAGAGCTTTTCTCTGTTCTTGCCGAAAAGAAGCATCCGATTCTTGAGATGAGAAGCACGGAGCTCACGCTTGAAGAGGTATTCCTGAAGCTTACCTCGAGTGATGCGTCCAATATAGCTGAGGAAGAAATAAACGAAGGGGGAGAAAACTGATGGGTGCGATATTTAAAAGAGAGCTGAAAAGCTATTTTTCTTCACCCGTAGGTTACGTATGCGTTGCGGCTATTGCGGCAATTTACGGATTTTTCTACTATAACGTCATGCTCACGGGCTCAAGCTCGTACATTTCGAGTGCATACAGCTCGATTTATCTTTTCGGCATGATGATAATTCCCGTTATCACAATGAAAAGTATGTCTGAGGACAGAAAGAACAAGACCGACCAAGCACTTCTGACCGCTCCCGTGGGAGTCACATCGGTAGTTCTCGGAAAGTTCCTTGCGGCTTATATGGTTTATATAATCGCATCCACGATGGGACTTGTGCCTGCTGTTGTTCTCGAGTTCTTCGGAAATCCGCCGTGGGGCATCGTCATGGGCAACTACATTGCAACACTTCTTTACGGCGGCGCAATGGTATCGATAGGCGTCTTTATCTCAAGCCTCACGGTAAGCCAGGTTATTGCGGCTATTTCTACCTTTATTGTTTCCGTGGCTCTTATGTATGTCAGCAGCATCACATCTTCTCTTTCGGGAACAACTGCGGGAAAGATAATCGAATTTCTCTCTTTCTCAACAAGATACAATGTTTTCACAACAGGAATATTCAGTATAGCAAACTGTGTTTATTTCATCAGCGTTATGGCGGTTTTCGTGTTTCTTACTGCAAGAAAGCTTGAGTCAAGACGCTGGAGCTGAGAAGGGAGGGGCGATTCATGTTAGAAAGTAAAAAAACAGACAACGAAAAAGAGCTCGAAACCGAGGTTGACACAAAAGCCAACGAGGAGATTTTGAACGGACTTGCCGATAAAAAAACGGAAACCGAAACGGCTGCCGAAGAAAATACCGAAAACACATCGGAAGCAGCTGAAACCGACGAGGGCGAAGACAACGCAGCCGAGCCGAAGGACGGGGAAGCCTCCTCAGATGCGGACGAGCCGACAGAGCCTGAGGAAGAACCCAAAGGTAAAAAGAAGAAAAAGTCCAATCCCTTCAAGACGGAGAAATTCCGCAGAGGCTCGATGGGCTTTGCCTTCACGGTTGTATTCATCGCACTTTTGGTTGTTGTAAACGTGATTTTCTCGGTTCTCGAGGATAAATATCCGTCGATGAAAATCGACCTCACATCTCAGAAGCTGAATTCGCTTTCCGAGAGCACAAAGAGCGTTGCCGAGAATTTGACGTCGGATATTGAGATTTACATCATCGGCGACGAGGATTCCATAAGAAACGACCAGCTTTATTCAAGCTATAACGTAAAATATTCTCAGCTTGCAAACCTTTGCGACAGACTGGCTGAGAACGATAAAATCACCGTCAAGTATGTCGATCCCGATGCAGACCCGTCATTCATCAGTCAGTATTCTGACGATAATCTCTCAAGCGGTATGGTTCTCATCAAGAGCGACAAGAGATACCGTGTTCTCTCGGTGTCTGACCTCTTTGAGATAAACTATGACGAGTCGTACAATGCCGTGAACTACACCAAGGTTGACGGTGCGCTCGCAAACGCTATGTACCTTGTCGATATGGACACTGTTCCCGTTATTGCCGTTGACACAGGCTACGGAGAGCTTTTAAGCGACGATTACAGAAGCTCGCTTGACGATCTTCTCGAGGGCAACTGCTTCGAGATCAAGGAATTCAATCTTCTCACAGACGATATTCCCGAGGACGCAACAATGGTTATGCTCCTCACTCCGACAACCGACCTCACCGATGAGGACGTCGAGAAATTAAGCAATTATCTTTCTACGGGTGATATTTCCCATACTCTCTTTGTCACGGGTTATCCGACTGCGGGAGAGCTTCCGAACCTCTCTTCACTTCTCGAGGAGTGGGGACTTAAGATGGAATCCGGCACCGTACTTGTCGAGACAGACACAAGCAAGACGATTTCTTCAAGCGCAACCTATATGTTTGTAAATGCTACCGATGATATTCTCTCGGGAACATATTCCAATCTTCTCGCAATCAACGCAATGCCTGTTGACATTCTCTTCGAGGAGAACGGCGACATCAAGACATATCCGCTTATCGAGACATCATCTACTGTTTACACATCCACGGGCGAAACTCAATCTGACCCCGACACGGACACCTACACCGTAGCGGCACTTGCTCAGAAGACAGACGGCGACGTCAAGAGAAACGTTGTTGCTTACGGCGATACAAACTCGCTTTACGCTTATATGAGCAACTCGACCTTCGGAAATGCAGACTTCATTCTTGACCTTGTTCAGTACTGCACCGACACAAGCGACACAAGTGTAGGACTTACGGTTGAGAGCACACAGACAACCACAAGAGACATCACAGCTTCGACGGCTACATGCGTTATTGTCGGACTTTTCGTATTCACAATCGCAATTCCGCTTGTTATCGTGGTTCTGGGCATTGTGGTATTCGTCAGAAGAAGACATTTGTAATTTGAGGTAAGGCTCATGAAAAAGCAGAAAAAAACAATCCTCATTTTACTCATAGTTGTTCTGGTGCTTGGCGGAGTTTTGGCGGCACTGCTTTTGACGGGCAGTGACGAGGACGCGAGCGATGAGGTTTCTTCGGAGCTCAGTGAAGAGGACACATCGCTCATCACGCACGAAGAGGGCGACATAGTCACGATAAATGTGCAAAACAAATACGGCAGCTTCAGCTTCTATCCTACGCTTGTCGATATAGATGAGGAAAGCTCCGATTCGTCAAGCACGGACACGACCGCAACCTATACTTACAGTCTGACAGGCTATGAAGACCGAGATGTGAACACCTCCACGCTTTCAACAGCCGCCATGGCTTTTTACGATCTCGATTACACGAAGGAAATCGGCGAGGTAGAGGACGAATCCGCATTCGGATTTGACGGCAGTATCGTGGCAAGCTGTGTTTACAAGGACGGCTCTGCGGAAAGCTTTGAAATCGGCGACACTCCCTCATCGGGAACGGGCAGATACATCAAGTATAACGGCAAGGTTTATATCGCAAGCGTAAACACGACTTACACCAATTCTCTCGAGAGCCTCATCACAGCCGCCTCGTGGGATATAGACTATCTCACAAGGGAAGTTGAAAGCTCGGAGAGCAGTTCTGACAGCAGCACGGAGAGCAGCTCGACTACCACAACAGAGAATTACTCGATACTCGAGAGCTTCAAGGTGGGCGGTACGTGCAATTCCTCGGGTATTGAAATTACCTATGACAGCGACAGTGAGAAATACAAGCTTGTGTCACCGATTAAGGCTGACGCAAACTCCGACAAGGTAGAAACGCTCATCAGCTCGCTTCTCAACTATGCCGCAAATGCGACAGTCGACCTCGATCCGACAGATGAAAAGCTGAAGGAATACGGGCTTGACGATCCGTATGCAACGCTTGAAATCACTCTTAACGGAGAAAGTCACAAGATAGTTATCGGTGCACAGACGGACAGCTCAAGATATTGCCAAATTGATGACGACAAGACGGTCTACTCGATTTTGACCTCAAAAATTTCCGATTGGGCGGAGTGCAGTCCGAGTGAATACAGAGCGTCTAATGTTCTCACCGACTTACTTTCCGACATAAGCGAATTGAAATTGACCGTTGACGGAAAGTCAAGCGACATCACGATAACACGTGAGGAGGACGAGAGCAGCTCGACCGACAGCAAGGTTTACTATTCGTATTCTTCCTATGCCGACGGCGACGAGATTCTCTATTCGTACGTAAACGAGCTGTACACAAAGCTCAGCTCGATGGCTGTTCTCAATATCAACGAGATGCAGCACGAGAATGATGCGTGCGTCACGGCGGAAATCAAATATTTTGACGGAAGCTCCAAGACGGTAGAGATTTATATCTCGAGTGAGAATAACTCAAGATACGTTGTATATGTTGACGGAGAATATTCATGCACCGTCAGAAGTACAAGCCTCAAGGAATTCACAGATGAATTCAGCGAATATTTAGGATAAACAAGAAAGCATCGTTCGATTTGAACGATGCTTTTTCGCTGTCTTAAAGAGAAAGGCGCCGCCCTTTGGACGACGCCTGTTTTGTTTTGAATAAAAAACCGAACGACCTGAAAAATCAGATCTCAGCGATAACCTCAACCTCAACGAGAAGGTTCTTCGGAAGAGTCTTGACTGCTACGCAGCTTCTTGCAGGCTTGCCTGTGAAATACTTAGCGTAAACCTCGTTGAATGCAGCGAAATCGCCCATATCTGCGAGGAAGCATGTTGTCTTGATTGCCTTCTCGTAGGAAGATCCAGCCTCCTTGAGAACAGCGCCGAGGTTCTTCATAACCTGCTCTGTCTGACCGACAATATCCTCTGCCTCAACGTTACCTGTTGCGGGATTGATAGCAATCTGACCTGATGTGAAAACAAGGTTTCCTGAAATAAAAGCCTGTGAATAAGGGCCGATAGCTGCAGGAGCTTCGGGCGTGTAGATTGATTTTGCCATGATAGTTCTCTCCTTAACGTGAAAAATTATTTATTTAACCCGTTTAACCTGTTGGATTTTCGGGTAATAATCTATATCGGATTGTCTTTGATAATTTAATTATAAGGGATATAAATAAT
>CAVKLS010000006.1:0-6952 GCA_963657025.1 bacterium
TATGGCTAAATTATACATGAGTGAAACGGACAGAAAACGGACAAGCATTTTGTCTTCCTTTTGTCCTTCTTTTCGGCATTCGGACAATAAAAAAGGGCGATAAAAATCGCCCCAATGTTCAATCAAAACTTCTCATTTAATTTTCCTCGGATAACTCTCACCTCGTGCGGCTCCAGAAGTGCCGACATTACAAGCCTGGAGCTTTCGTCCACCCTTGCGTGACTTATCGAAACCTCAAAAATTGAACGGTATTCGAGGTAGCCGAGAGCATCATCAGTTTTCATCGGCGCACCCATTTGCATCCATGCGTCATAGCTTGAGCCGTGCTCTCGGTTTACGGATTTTGTTTGTATCGTGTAATCACCCGATATAAGATTATCAAGAAATATATGTACGGATTTAGCTCCCTTGTCGTCAAATTCGTAGTAACGGTCATAGTTCGTTTCTTCAATCGGAGACAGAACCGTTCTGCGGTGTCGCTTCAGATTATACGGACAGTAATAGTAAAGAAGAAGTGAAAACTCACGCTTATCCTCAGAGACAGTCAAAAGATATCCGTTTCCGTCAGACACAACATCTCCGACCAGATTATTGAGCAGCATCCCCACGGCATATGCTGCCTTAGGGATACCCCGATAAGTGAGCAAGCCGCTTCCCCCGTGATACATGGTATTATCGGGAAGCATTTTTTCTTCAAAGTCCGTGAGGTTTCCTATGGCAAAAGCCGAAACTCTGTCTCTGTTTTCAATCACGTTTTTGACGATACAGGTTCCGTGAAAGCAGGTGTCGTTGGCAGGAGACTGCCCCCACATTCCCGGGTTAAACGTAAGGATGAATATGGGTACGGAAATGCTGTGTTTTTCCATGACGGCATGAATATAATCCAGTTCCTTTGCCAAAATATCAGGGTCTTCGCTCAGAGTATAAACCTCGTCGATGCTTTGGTTGAAAATTTGATTTTGAGTATTTGAATCGGTGAAATCGCAAAGAAAGCTCTGAAAGCTCATAAGGCTTGGCAAGACATCGTTCTCCTTTGCGAAAGATAAAAGCTCCTCTAAAATAACACAGTCATTCATTGAAACATGACCCGTATCGAGTCCGAAACCGAAAATCGAAGCCTCAGGCAGAACGGATTTAATTGCCCGATAGGTTGCAAGATAATAATTTTTGTAGTCCTCAAGACTGCAGTTTCCCACCGATATCTGAACCGCCTGTTCCATGGAGAATTTCCACGAAAGCACTTCATTTCTGCCGTAAGCCGAAATGAAATGTCTGATTGTCTCGCTGACAAGCATTTGCCATTCATTTAGATCTGTCGGCAGACTTACCACATTGGCTCCGAACATCTTAGGCGTTCTGTCTGTGACAAGACAGCTCGGCGTGTAGTCGAGAAATATCCAAGGCGTTACCCGAAGCCTGTTTATAAATAGGTCGAGAAGAATGTCTATATAAGAAAAATTAAGCCTGAGACTTCCGTCATCATTCCTTGAGCATACATGCAGCTCGTCGTCATATATTCCGTGAAAATGGTAGCTCTCGAATTTTAGCTCACGGTTTGCTCTTTCCACTGCGTACTGAGTAATATCCCAGAGAAGATATTTTGCGTAGCCGACGCCTATGCATTTGCTCCACACACGGTTAAGCGGCTTTTTCTTTTCGGAAAAACTTGCTCTGATTACCTCCGACTGCGACTGCCTGAGCGAAGCGCCGCTTTTCTCAATCGAGCGGTAACGCAGAAGTCCCATATATGAAATGGCGTCTGTGTTCATCTGCGAATTGCTTTTCGCCCTTTGATGTCCGTCCTCGGAATCAGATGAAACTTTTTCTCTATGCGAACGGATATAAGCTCCCGGAGTTTGACCGAATTCCTTGTGGAAAGCATCGATAAAGCTGTTCACACTGCCAAATCCCGACGAAAAAGCCAGTTCAGTCACGGATGTTTCTCCTCGGTCTACTAGCTGCTTCACATAGCTTAATCTCACCTCACGCAGATAGCTTGAAAAATTCTTGCCCGTAACAGACGAAAAGAATCTCGAGAAATACCCTTCCGAAAGTCCGAATTTTTCAGCTGTCTGAGATAGCGTCAGCGGTTCTTGAAAATGCTCCCAGACAAAACGGAGTATCTCTCCCTTTCTCTCGAAATCTATTTTTCCCTTGTCTTCCTTGTTAATCTCGCTCCCGTCTGAAAAATCCTGTAGTAGAATGCTCATCAGACCCAGAAGCTCTGCTTGCATATTTAGCTTAAGCTTTTGGGAATTTTCCATGTAATCCTGAAAAAGATTTGCAAGATGAGTGCGAATGAGGTCAAGCGTGGATTTCTTTTCCGGCTGCAGTGACGAAACGCAGTTAATCGCACCTATGCCATAGTCGCTTAAAAGCTCTATGGGAATATAAAGTGAAAGCGTGTGACAGCCCTCCTCACGCTCCTGACGGTGAGTTTCAAACGGATTGAACACCGCAAAATCCTCCGCACTCAAAACAAAGCTTCTTTTCCCCGTATAAACCGAACAGTTTCCCGCCAAAGAAAACAAAAGCTCCGCCTGATTGTGAAGATGTATACCGTTCTTTTCGTTTTTGTCGCAGTCGGTCTCAAATATAATATCTGTTGCCATAGTGAAAATCCTTTTTCTAATCAAAAATCCTACATTTTATTATTCTATTATAACACTAAAACGACTATTTAAATTGATCTAAAGCAAAAATCACGTATATTTGATGTTTTCATCACTGATTTTTGATTACACAAATATCAAATACTCGAAATATAAATTCCAGCCCAAAAACAATTATAAACAAAATAATCATCGAAACTATAGAAACTTTTATAGTAAAAGACTAAAATACAAACAGATTTTCACAAAAGATGTGGATTAGTCATAAGGAGGCTAACAATGAAAGAAAATGAAAAAAGAGCAGACGGCTTCGTGCCCTTCTCTCAAAAACTCAATTATTCAATCGGCTCAGGTGGTGGAAACATTATCACGACGATTGTCGGAAGCTTTATTGCCGCATATCTCACCGACTCCGTTGGTATCGGTGCCGCAACAATGTCCACCATGATACTTGTCAACCGAGCATTCGACCTTTTCACCGATTTCTTTATGGGCTCGATAGTCGACCGCACACGCACCAAGTGGGGCAAGGCGAGACCGTGGGTTGCACTTTCCGCACCGATTATTGCCATTCTCCTTGTATTGGTGTTCAGCGTTCCTGAAAGCCTCGGAAGCACGGGCAAGCTTGTCTATGTTTATATCACTTACCTCTTCCTCAACGCTATCGGATTCACAATGTTTTTCATTCCGCACACGGCTCTTCTCTCGAGAATGACCCTCAACGGCAACGAAAGACAGAAAATAGCTTCGATGGAGCAGATTTTGAATCAGGTCGCCGGTCTTGCCGTCACAACCTTCTGGGTTCCGCTCACAACAAGCGTCGGCTACCGCACAACAGCTATCATCTACGGTGTAGCTACCTGTGTTTTCATTCTCTTTGCGTTCTTCGGAACAAAGGAAACAGTCGGAGAGAACGACGACAAAAAGCCTGAGGCTAAGTCTGCCGTTCCGTTCAAAGCTCAGCTTTCAGCCCTCGTCAAGAACAAGTACTTCTGGCTTGAAACCGCGTTCTTCTGCCTCTTACTTCTTCACAACTGCGGCTGCGGAATGGTTTCTTACTACTACTGCAACATCGTTCTCGGCAACGCTGCGATTGTCGCCGTAATTTCGGCATGCGGAATGATTCCGGCAATGGTTATGAACCTCATCTTGCCGTCAATCGTAAAGAAACTCGGCAAGCGCAAGATTATGATAATGAGCTCCTGCGTAGTTATTGCAACAGGCATCATCATGGGACTTTTCCCGACAGCTGTCGGACTCATCTGCGTACTCTATGCAATCAAGGGCTTCTTCATGGGTGCCATGTTCTCCTGTGCATTTGCACTCACGGGTGATGTTGTCGACTACGGCGAGTGGAAGAACGGCATTCGCTCAGAGGGACTTGTTATGTCAGGTGTCAGCATCGGTCAGAAGGCAGGTCTCGGACTCGGCCCCGCAATCGCAGGCTGGATTCTCGCATTCGGCGGCTATGACGGACTTGCAGAAACTCAGACAGCAAGCGCGGTCGCATCAATCAACTTCACATTCACATACTACGCAGCTATCTGCGGTGTCATTCTTCTCATTGTCAGCTTGCTTTTCGATGTTGATAAGCACACCGCTCAGATGCAGGCAGATCTCACAAAGAAACACTCTTTAAACTAAAGGCAAATCAAATGTTAAAATTCGATACAGAAAAAGTCAGCGCAAATATCACCCGATTCTATGCATTCGGAACAGAGCTTGTCTACCTGATTGAGGGAAGCGATAAAAATGTTCTCATTGACACAGGAAGCGGATTCGGAAGCTTAAAAACAGCCGTGGATGATGTTCTCTCAGAGCACGGCAACAAAAATCCCCTTGAGGTTCTTCTTTCCCACGGTCACATAGACCATGCGGGCGGAGTGGGAGAATTCACAAGAAACGGAATTCCCGTTTATATGAATCCCGACGACGAATACATCTATAACCGCCATATGTCGGAGAAATTCAGACGGGACGGAATCTCCATGGAGAATTTTGATGGTCACGGCGAGTATGTCGAAGAGGAGGATTATATCCCCTCGGCGGATTTCTCAGACATCAAGCCGCTTCACGGCAGTGATACAATAAATCTCGGTGACGTGAAAATCGAGGTTCATTCGTGCAAGGGACACACCCTCGGCAGTGTGATTTTTCTAATTCACAACAATGACAACAAAGCCTATCTTTTCACGGGAGACGCATGCAATACCTTCACCTTTGTTTTCGATACGTATTCAACGAGCATAGAGGAATATGAAGAGAGCTTAAAAGCCCTCAAACCGAAGATAGACGGAAGATATGACGAGGTTCTCATTTCTCACGGAAACGGAAAAGGATACATCGGAATGATCGAAGATGTCATCGATGTTTGCGAGAAGATAAAAAGCGGTCAGGCAGACGCTTTGCCGTTTGAGTTCGGCGGAGCAAAGGGAAATATCGCCATGACCCCAAACCCCGAAAATATGAAGGGCAACATAGTGTTCAGCCCCGACAGAATTTGGAAAGAAAACACGAAAATTTTTTAAGCCTTCACTTCAAAAAGCTTGCCGAGAAAAACTCGGCAAGCTTTTTTGCAGTCTCAGAAAAAAATCTTGCATTTTGAATCAAAGTATGATATATATTACTTAAGTTTTACTGAAAGGAAAGGTGCATCCGAATGGGTTGGAATTCAAGAGTTTCGTACCAAAAAGGAAACTGTTAATACCGCCCTCGCATAAGTGTGCCCTTTTATACCTTTCAGCAAGGCGGAATCGGATTTTTATGCGTCCGCAGCTTTGCTGTGGGCGTTTTTGTTTTGCCCGAAAAGCATTCATAGCGGCACACTTTTTGCTTGAAAATGAATAAACAACATAACAATTCTTGCAAAAAGAAAGGGTGTTCCTTATGAATAAGTCAAAAACAAACAAACTGAACCTAAAAAAGCAGATAGGCTTAATATATACCTCGGGATTTTTCTCGGGACTCAGAATTACAGACGCAGTCTGGGTGGCACTTCTCGTTGCACGGGGATATTCTCTGTGGGAAATCGGATTTGCCGAAAGCGTCTTTCATGTCGTCAGTCTTCTGTGTGAAGTTCCCTCGGGAATGTTCGCCGATATGCTCGGCAGAAAAAAGACTCTCGTTCTCGGCGGCTTGTTGATAACCGTATATAATGTTCTCATGGCATTCGCTCCGAATATGCTCCTGGTATGTCTTGCCATGGGACTCAACGCTCTTGCCAACACAATGTTTTCAGGCACGGACAGCGCCATGACCTACGACAGCCTGAAACAGGAAGACAAAACGGACGATTACATAAAGATAAATGCCCGATGCACTCAGATTAATTTGATTGCGAGTGCTCTCGGCTCGCTTGCAAGTACGCTTGTGAATATATTAAAATACACAGGATTCTATCTTCTCAGCGGTGCTTTCGAGTGCACCTCGATGATTTCTCACGCTTTGATGGCAGAGCCCGTAGTAACGAAAGCACAGGAAGAAAGAGAAAACAGCGGCTTTTTCGATACCCTCAAAAAAGTTCCCCTACTCTTTGTCAATCTCTGCCGTGACAGCTTTTCCATACTGAAGGCTTGTCCCTTTGCCGTGAGGCTCATAATTTCTACGGCGATAGTCTCGATACCGACCTATCTTACAAAGATGTTTCTGCAGGAAAGACTGATTGAACTCGGCTGGAGCAGTAAATTTCTCTTTGTTCCGACAATTCTGAGCAGTGCGGCGGCAATTTTCGGCACATTATTGGCGGCTAAGGCTAACATCAAATCTCTCAGAAAGCTTTATTTTATCTGCGCGATTCTCGTGGGCGGCGGCACGGTGCTTGTCGGTACTGCTACCGCATGGATAAGCATATTGGGAATGATGCTCGTTCAGAGCGTGCTCGAAATCTGGTTTTTGGTGGAAAGTCAGAAGCTTAACGACGTTATTCCGTCCGACCAAAGAGCAACGATTATAAGCATTGACGGAATGTGTTACAGCCTTTTGATGATTCCCACAAGTCCTCTTGTCGGAAAAATCGGTGATGTTTTCGGCAATGCCGGCGCAGGTCTCACCGTTCTCGGTATTCTTGTCATGCTCAGCAGTCTTTGCGTTTTTGCAAAGAAGAAACAATAATTCAGGCGAATGCCGCAAACTTTCAACAAGCCGCAGAAAAATGTTGAAAATCGACGGAGGTTATGAAGTGATGAAAAAAATGAGCTTTGATGAAATCGTAAAGCTTGAGAAAACTTGCGGAAAGACAGTCGGTGTAGGCGACTTTTTCAAATACAAGGGCTTAATGATAGTCAAGTGTACTGATGACAGATATACCTTGATAGAAGAAATCCGCCTCGATGAGATAAACG